>NZ_OZ026458.1:900000-979438 GCF_964019625.1 Spiroplasma endosymbiont of Diplazon laetatorius | reverse complement strand
TTTTTCACCTCGAATATTAACATTTAGATTATAAGTTATCCACATTGCTTTGATGTGGATAACTTTAAAAACACATACAAATGAATATAAAATGTGGATAACTTTAATGAAAATAAACCTATAAATAAAGGTTTTTCTAAAGTTATCCACAATCTATTTTTGTTATAAAGTTATTAAGAATAAGCAAAAATCCATAATAATCAAGAAAATACAATATTAAATAACAAAATGATATGTTTTTAAGTTATAATCTTAAATGAAGTTTTGTTTAAAAAAGGAGGTAGTTTTATGAAAAGAACTTGACAGCCAAGTAAAATCAAGCATGCTAGAACTCACGGTTTTAGAGCTAGAATGGCAACTAAAAATGGTAGAAAAGTTATTAAGGCAAGAAGAGCTAAAGGTAGAGCTAAACTTACTGCTTAATACTTAATATGAAAAATATAAATATAATTAAAAGAAATCATGAATTTCAAAGTATTATTGGAAACAAAAGATTCATTAAGACAAAGGGATTTGTAATTTATTTTAAGAAAAATGATTTAAATAGATTCAGATACGGTATTTCTGTAGGAAAGAAAATGGGAAATGCTGTATTTAGAAACAAAATCAAAAGACAAGTAAGGTCTATGATTTATAAATTATTAGAAGAGCTAAAAGATAAGAGTTATGATGTTGTTTTGATGGCAAGAATCATGATCGTTGATAGAACCTTTGAGGAGAATCTAGAAGATCTTAGAAAATCGCTATTGCTAATAAAATAAAGAGAGGTGAATATCTTGTACAAACAGGACTATTCTAAATACCTAAATAATAATAGTAATAAAAAGAAGACTAAAAAAGATTGATTAAAATTAATTTGAGTTTGAACTAAACTAGTGTTATTTGTATTTATTATCGTTTCTATGCTGTGAGGATGTGTACAAATGTATCAACCACAGTATACTGTTAATACAGTAACTGATATGGCTGGGAATAAAGTTTATTCTCCAGGGGTATCTTTTGAAATAATCATTACATCTTTGGGGGACTATAGTTCTAAAACTCATTGATTTATGATTGATCCAAAAACAGGTGAATTAAAAGAATACGCTTATAACTCAATTTCAAATTGAGGTGAAGCATTCAGTGTTACTTCTTCACCATTCTATGGTTTCTTTGTCTATCCATTATCATTTGTATTGGTAGGGTTTATTAGTTTATTCTCTACTCATGCAGAAGATGGTAGTCTAGATCCAAACTCAGCATCGTATGGTGTTTCAGCAATATTTGCTATATTCTTTACTTCAATAATTATTAGAGGTATAACTTTAGCATTTACATGAAAGACTCAATTAAATCAAGAAAAAATGCAGGGATTACAAGCTAAACAAGCTGAGGTTCAAGAGAAATATAAAAATTCTTCAGACCCAAGTGCAAAACAAAAACAACAAATGGAATTAATGGCTTTATATAAAAAAGAAGGTATTAGTCCAATGAGTTCAATTGCAACTTCGTTCCTTTCAATGCCATTCTTGTTTGCGATGTTCGCAGTTGTTAGAGCAACACATGCTCTAAAAGTTGCAACTGCTGGTAAGATTACACTGGTTGAAGTTCCTTTCCAACAAATTCAACAAGGTAATTGAATATACTTAACTCTTATTGTTGTTTATCTTCCTTTACAAATTGGATCAATGATGCTTCCAATGATACTTCAATTGTTCAAGAAAAAACCTAAGTTAGAATCTGAACAACAGAAGAAAGCAAGAAAAAAACAACTTATTATGCAGATAGTATTCATGGTTGTATTCCTATTCGTTGTGTTTAACATTGCGTCAGGGGTTGCTATCTACTGAATCTTCTCTTCTACTTTCCAAATAATTCAAACCTTGACTTTCCATTTCTTAAAAGAAACAAAAGTCTCAAGGATGAAGAAAAAAAGAGAAAAACAAATTGAAAAAAACAAAACAATAGCTGCAAAAGTTTCAAATGAAACTAAAAATAAGAAATAATAAATTTAATCACTTCTTAATAAGTAAAAAACCAAAAACTAATCTAGTTTTTCTAAATAACTTAGGGGAAGTGATTTTATTTACTCACACAGAAACAAGAATTGAACTGATTGATTTTTTGAACAGGCAGCTTTCAAAAATATGTGATATCAGAATAGTTAGTTTCTTCTATATGAAATCTAAAGAAAAAAATGTACTATGCTTTAGTTCTAAAGTAGAAGTCTCATCAGAGACAAAAAAAACTTTAATAAACTTTATAAAGATAATTCTTAAAAATATAAAAGGTATGTACTTCGATTTCACATTTTTAGATTTTAATAGAGCTAATATAAATTCTCGAAACTTTGATATGTTGAAGTTTAAAGAAGAAATTAATAATATCTTAAAAACAAAAGGAGATATTACTCTTCCTCCATATACTAAAAAAGTAAGAACAAGAATTAATACAATGTTAGCAAACTATAAAAATTTAAAAATTAGAACCAAAGGACTTATTGGGGATAGAAAAATAAGAATAATATACAAACCGGAAAAATAATTTCTGGTTTTCTTTTGTTATAATCAAGATTGGGAAGAAGATAATATGAAAATAAATTTAAACGATACAATAGTTGCTTGTGCTACAAAAGTTTCTAGACAAGCAATATCAATTATTAGATTATCTGGAGAGCAATCTATAGATATAGTTAATAAAATAGTTGGAAAGAAACTTGATCAAGAAAATAAAATGCAACTTAGAAAAATTTATGATGGAAAAGACATTATAGATGAATCTTTAATTCTTACATTTGTTGAAGGTAAATCTTTCACGGGAGAAAACGTTGTTGAAATACAATGTCATGGTGGAATTTTACTTACAAATAAAATAATATCGTTGCTTATTTCAAATGGTGCAAGACCTGCGCTTCCAGGAGAATTTTCCCAAAGAGCTTATTTGAATGGACGAATAAATTTAATTCAAGCTGAAAGCATTAATAACTTAATTGATTCTAAAAACGAGTTAGCTTTAAAATTAAATGCCTTAAATTTAGAAGGTAAAAACAACAAGGCGCTTTTAGATATGAAAAAAGATTTAATTGTTCTTATTTCTAAGATTCAAACCTCAATTGATTATCCTGATTATGATGATGTTGAGGGTTCTAGTGCTGAAGAAATTTCTCAAGAACTAGACAAATTACAAAAAGAAGTTATGAAAATTTTAGAGGCAAGTAAGAGATTTAATTATTTAAATTCTGGAATAAACACTTTAATTTTAGGAGAAACCAATGTAGGTAAATCCTCACTTTTAAATTCTTTGATCTCAGAGGAGAAAGCTATAGTAACTGATGTAGAAGGTACAACAAGAGATATAGTAGAAGGACAACTTAACTTTGAGAATTTTACACTTAATCTAATAGACACAGCCGGTATAAGAAATACAGAAGATAAAGTTGAACAAATCGGAATTGAAAAAAGTATATCTTTAATTAATACATCGAATCTTATTTTATTTGTTATAAATAAAGGTAAAATTAATTATGAGATATATGAAAAGATAAGAGACAAAAAACATTTGGTAGTTCTAAATAAAATAGAATTATTAAGTGAACAAGAAATTAAAGAGATTCAAAAGGAATTTAAAGATTTAATTTTAATATCTGCAATAAATGGAGACATTAAAAATCTAATAAATAAAATTGAAGAAGAATTCAATAACGGTGATTTATTGGAAACTGAGGTCCCTCTTTTATCAAATGCATTTCACATAGAAATGTTTAAAAATATCTTAACTTTATTAGAGAATTGTTCAAGAAATATAAGTGATGGATTCACAACAGATTTAATAAATGTAGATTTATATGAAATTTTAAAAATTTTAAATAATCTTTTAGGTATATATGACGCTGATGAAGAAGTTATTGATAACATATTTAGAAAATATTGTTTAGGAAAGTAGGAAATTATATGGCTGGTATATTTGACACACACACTCATTTCAATGACGTTGTTTATAAAGAAAAAGAATTTGAAGCAGCAGACATGATTAACGATGCAAAAATTGTTGGTGTATCACACTTTTGCTGTGTGGGATTTGACATAAAATCATCAAGAGAAGCATGTAAGTATGCGATGAAATATCCAAATGTTTATGCTGCAGTTGGTATTCACCCAAACGATGTGAATAAATTTACAATAGAAGATTTAGAAGAAATAGATACAATGGCTCATGGTGAAAATGTAGTAGCCATTGGTGAAGTTGGTTTGGATTATTATTACACTGACAAATATAAAGAAATGCAAAAAGAGTTTTTCAAAGAGCAAATCAAAATAGCACAAAGAAATGATCTTGCTGTTATGATGCACTTGAGAGACAAAGATAGCTCAGATCAAGCTTACTTAGATGCTCTAGAAATTCTAGATGAATTGAAAGTAAAAAGGGCTATAGTTCACTGTTATACAAGAGGTATAGAACTAGCTGAGAAATTTACAAGCCGAGGTTATGTAATTTCAATTCCTGGGGTTGTAACATTTAAAAATGCAACAGCTTTACAAGAAGCTGTAGAAAAACTATCTTTAAATGAAATTATAGTTGAAACAGATGCTCCGTATTTAACTCCTGAGCCAAAAAGAGGGAAGTTAAATATGTCTAAAAACATTGTCTACACTGTAGAAAAAATAGCTAGCATCAAAAAAATTAATAAGTCTGATGTTATTGAAGCAACTACAAATAATGCAATGAAAGTTTTCAAATTAGCATAAAAAAAATTGGTTTTTATTTAAACCAATTTTTTTTATTTACTATAAGTATGAAGTTTGACTACCTTTTTTAACGTTTCTTGCGTTTTTTCCATAGTAATCTTTTTCAATTCTGTCATTAATTATTTTTTGGAATACTTTTGCTCCCTCAATAACACCTGTTAATGGGTTTGGTGAAACATGACAAGGAACTGAGAATATACCATTAAAGTATTCTTTAATTCCTCTTATTTGTGATCCACCACCACAAATTGTAAATCCGTTTGAAATTATATCTCCAGCTAATTCAGGAGGTGTATTTTCCATTAATTCTATTAATAAGTCAGTAATTCTACTAAATGCGTTAACTAAAACGTTTCTAATTTCTTCTGAACTAATAATTGCTTCTTTTGGTAATCCTGAAACGATATCTCTACCGAATACAGACATAGTTCTTTCACCTTTATATTTAGCTAATGAACCTAATTCTTTTTTAACATCTTCAGCACTTATGTCACCAATTGTAACATTGTATTCTGATCTAATGTATTTTTTGATTTCTTCATCTAATGCATTTCCAGCAACTTTGATTGATCTTGAAATAACAACATCTCCAGCTGAAATAATAGCTATATCAGTAGTTCCTCCACCGATATCGATAACGATGTGTCCTCTTGGTACATCAATGTTGATTCCTGCACCTAATGCAGCCATTTTAACTTCTTCTTCAACAATAACGATTTCTGCTCCCATATCGTAAGCAACTTGTTTTAGAGCTTCTCTCTCTAATTCAGTAACTTCACTTGGACAAGCTAATAAAATGATTGAGTTTTTTCAGTCATTTAACATTTTTAGTTTACTAAATACGTGTTTTAACATGTCTTTAGCTGCGTCTAAATCTGTAATAACTCCATCTTTAATTGGAACTACCATTCTAATGTTTTCGTGAGTTTTACCCACCATGTTGTAAGCGTCTCCACCTAAAGCAACTAATGTGTTTGTAATGTTGTCATATGCCATGATTGATGGTTCGTCATAAACAATCCCTTGTCTTCCAACAAAAGCTAATATGTTACTTGTACCTAAATCTAAGGCAATAAATGTACGTTCATCTATTTTCATAAATACCTCCTGAGCCATAATAAAATATGTACTCTTATTATACTATTTTCGTATATAGAAAACAAGGGGGTTATTTTTGTTTTGTTAAAACATAGTCATTTCTTACTCTTTTAAACACCAAATTACTTAGCTTATTTTCGACCATTCCTTCAAATTTATAAATTCCCAAAAATTTATATCCTTCATACATATAATTATCTTTAAATTTAGCAAATACCAGTATTTCATCTTTACTGTTTTTTAATTTTTTATATCTTTCTTCAATTAACTTTTTTGAACCTGTATCATTGAATAAAAATATTTCACTAAGATCGTTTGAAGGGTAAATGGCATACTTTTCTTTTTCTATTATTTGTTTTATTTTTTTAAAAGGAGCAAAGTTTATAAATCAAACCCTCTCTTTTTTATTTATTCTGTAATCAAAACCATTCAAAATAGATTTACCTTCGTGTGTAAAAAACTTATAAACTATCTCTGAGATAAGTTCATAATTTAAATCATCTTTATTTGATAATCTTATAATTTCTTTTTCCATAATAACCTCAATTACATTTAAATTAACACAAAAAGAGAAGGGGAGCTAACTTCAAATTAAAATCAAAAATATTTTATAAAAAAAATAGAAACCTTAGTTTCTATTTTTTTAGTGTTTGAAGATAAGTATCTTGAGTTCCCTCATATTCCCCAGCTTCAACACGTTTTAATATAATTTTTTCATAAGCTTTTGTACCCTCAATAACACAGTTAAGTGGGTCAGCTGCGATTTTAGTTGGTAATTGGAATATATCGAAGAAATATTTATCAACATTTCTTACCAATGCACCACCACCACATAAAACCATACCATTTTTCATGATATCTCCAGCCAATTCAGGTGGAGTGTTTTCCATGATTTCAATTACTAAATCAGTGATTTTACTAAATGATCCTAAAAGAACATTTCTAATTTCTTCTGAGTTTACAGTAACTTCTTTTGGTAATCCTGAAACGATATCTCTACCATAAATTTGCATTGATCTTTCATTAGGATATTTAACTAATGAACCAACACTTTTTTTGATGTTTTCGGCAGTTTTAATACCGATTGAGATGTTGTATTCAGCTCTAACATATTTTAAGATTTCTTCATTTAAAGCATTTCCAGCTACTTTAACAGATCTTGAGATAACAATATCTCCGTTTGAAATAATAGCTATATCAGTAGTTCCACCACCGATGTCAACAATTAAGTGCCCCATAGGCATTTCAATGTTGACTCCTGCTCCTAATGCAGACATTTTAACTTCTTCTTCAACAACAACTAAGCTTGCTCCCATGTCTTTTGCGACCATTTTTAGAGCATCTCTTTCTAACTCAGTAACCCCTGAAGGACAAGCTAGAACAACGATTGAACTTTTTCAGAAGTTCATCATTTTTAGTCTATCGAAGATGTGTTTTAATAAATCTTGTGCAGCATCTAAGTCTGCAATAACTCCATCAACTAATGGTGTTATTAGTCTGATATTGTCGTTTGTTTTTCCGACCATTTCATAAGCTTCTTGTCCAATAGCTACTAATTTGTTAGTTCTAACATCGTATGCCATCAAACTTGGCTGATTATAAACAATTCCCTGTCCTGAAACATAGGCAAGAATGTTGCTAGTTCCAAGATCCAGGGAAATGAATGGTCTATTAAATTCTTTGTACATAATAAACCTCCTCATTTTTTTAAAATTTATAAAACTTTATAAAACAAAGGGATTATTATCTACCCATTATATCGTCGTGTAATCTTTGAGCTTTAACGATTTCTCAGATTTCACTTTCGAATTTTTTAGTTCCGTTAATAACGGCTAATAATGGTTGTTCACCAATTTTTGTTGGTAATTGTAATGTATCTGCGAAGTATTTGTCGATTCCTCTAATTAAGGCTCCACCACCACAGATTGTGATTCCGTTTCTAAAGATATCTCCAGCTAATTCAGGTGGTGTATCTTCTAAAACTTGAACTGTTAAGTCAATAATTCTTGATACTGGTACTTTTAATACTTCACGTACTTCTTCTGGAGTAATTTCGATTTCTCTTGGTAATCCAGAAACAACGTCACGTCCGTAAACTTTCATACGTCTTTCATCTGGGAATTTTGCTAATGAACCAACGTTAACTTTGATTGATTCAGCAGTTTTTGATCCGATTTCTAATCCGTATTGTGAACGAATGAATTTTTGACATTCATCGTTTAAGTAGTTTCCGGCAACTTTAATTGATTTTGATAGAACGATATCTCCTGATGCTAAAACAGCTATATCAGTAGTTCCCCCACCCATATCAACGATTAAGTTTCCTGTTGGTGCGTAGATATTAACTCCACCACCTAAAGCAGCCATTTTAACTTCTTCTTCAACGAATACTTGGTCTGCTCCTAAGTTTACAGCGATTTTTTTAAGAGCTGTTTTTTCTAATTCAGTAATAACTGAAGGACATGCTAATAGCATGATTGAGTGTCTTAATTGTTTTGTAATTCTTAATTTTGAGAAGATGTATCTCAATTGAGCTTCAGTAGCTCTAATGTCAGTAATAACTCCGTCAACCATTGGTCTTACAACACGAATAGTTTTGTTTCCTTTACCGATCATTTTGTATGCTTCTTCACCTACAGCGATAATTTTGTTTTCTTTAATTCTGTAAGCAACGATTGATGGTTCGTTATAAACAATACCTTGTCCAGCGATGTATACTAGTGTATTAGCTGTACCTAAGTCCATTGAAACGAATGTTGGTTTTTTATTTGCCATACTGTTTTTCTCCTTTTATAATTTATATTTTGTAATGAATTATACATTTCTATTTCAACTAGAATATATAATCTGTTGTAATTCTAACATAAAAAAAGTGAAGTTGCAAACTCCACTTTTAATTACATACTATCTTTTACATCTATTCCAACTAAATGGAAGGCATTTGATAATACTTGATATACAGATTTAACTAATAATACTTTTTGGTTAGTCACATCTTTGTTTTCATTGTCTAAAATTTTTGTCTCAGAATAATATGAGTGGAAAGTCTTTGCTAATGTTTGAATATAATCACAAACTATATTTGGTAGTCTTGAACTTCCTGCATATTCAATAATTGAATTGAAACTATCTAATAAAATAATTAATTCTTTTTCTTTTTGACTTTCAAATTTAATTTCGCTTTTAACTTTTAAGTCAAAGTTATCAAGTGATTTTATAATTTTGTTACATCTTGCTGTTGCGTATTGAGCATAGTAAACAGGGTTAGTTGAATTTTTCTCTAAAGCTAAATCTAAATCAAAATCCATGTGACTAGAAGGGGTTTTAGAAACAAGCATATATCTAATTGCATCTTTTCCAACCATTTCAAGTAAGTCAACCAATCAAACTGCAGTTCCTTTTCTCTTAGACATTTTATATTCTTGTCCATCTTTCATCAAACGAACCATTTGAATCATATCAATATCTACAAGATCAAAATCATATCCTAATAAAGCTAGTCCAGATCTAAGTCTTACTATATAACCGTGGTGATCTCCACCTCAGAAGTTAATATATTTATCAGCTTTAGATCTTTCAATTCTATCACTGTGAGAAGCGATGTCTGGAGTTATGTAAGTGAAAGTTCCATCTGTTTTTTTAAGAACTCTATCTTTATCATCTCCAAATTGAGTTGTTTTTAATCATAGAGCATCTTCTTGTTCATAAGTTGCTCCAAGCTCTTTATATTTATCAACTATTTTATTTATTGAATTGTTTTCATACATTTTAGCTTCGCTTGAATAGAAATCAATATTAACATCAAAGTCAGATAACTGTTTTTTAATTTCTTTCATGAAGAATACAACTGATTTTTCTCTAAATAAATTATTAACTTCTTCATCGCCAATTCTGTTATTAACGATTTCAACATCTTTAAATTTATCTTTGTACTCATCAATAAATATTTGAGCAACTTCAGGATACATATCTCCACCATAAGTTTCTTCTGGTTTAGTAACTGGCATTCCTTGCATTTCTTTATAGTGATAGAAAAGGGTAGCAGCTGATATGTTAATTTGATTTCCAGCATCGTTTGTATAATATTCTGTTTCAACATCATATCCTGCAAATTTTAATATTCTAGCAACTGAATCTCCAATTGCTCCGTTTCTTGCGTGACCAACATGTAAGTAACCAGTAGGGTTTGCTGAAACTAATTCTAAGTTATATTTTTTTCCTTTTTTGTTTGATTTACCAAAATCACTTCCTAAATCAATGATATTTTGAACAACCTCTGATAAGTTGTCTTTGTTTATTCTAAAATTTATGAAACCGGGTTTTACAAATTCTACATTTTCAAACAATTCATTATCTTTTATTTCATTAACAATTAATTCAGCTAATTGAATAGGGTTTGAATTATTTAATTTTGAGTTTATTAAAGCAAAGTTAGTTGCAAAGTCTGCATCTTGTATTAGTTTTGGTCTTTCAACTATTATATTTCCTTGTAAGTTAAGTTTATTAACCGCTTCTTCTATAACTGCTTTAATTTTGTTTATTAATATATTCATAAATAACCTCTAAATTCTACTATTATATTTTATAAAAAAAATCACCTTATTTTTATAAATAAAAAAAATAAGACAAAGTCTTATTATCATAGGTATGTTGTTTTTGTTAATTCTGATTCTTCAATTAAATCGAATGTTTTATCTTTATGCATTATTGCACCCTCGATTGTTGAAGTTCCTGCATTCTTGGCAACAATAACTGGTATTTCAAAGAAATTCTCAAAGAATAACTTAACTCCAGGTATTTTTGCTAATCCTCCAGTAATGATTAAACCATTTTTAATGATATCTCCAGCAACTTCGCTTTGAGTTTCTTCTAGTAATGAAGTTATTGTATTTGTGATGTTTCCAAATACTGAAAGTATTATTTTTGAAATATCTTTATCTTGAACTTCAACTTCACGTGGTCTTGATGAACTCAAGTCATAACCGTAAGCTTTAGTTTTTAATGGTTCTTTACTTTTGATTACTGATCCAACTGCTATTTTAACAGCCTCTGAACTAACATCTCCTAATAAAATACCTTCTTTTGATTTAAGGTGTTTTATAATTTCGTGATCAATAACTTCTCCTGAAGCTTTTGATCATTTATGGTTAACAGTTTCACCATTTGTGATAACACCAATAGTTGTTTTACCTGCTCCCATATCTAAACACATGTGTGAATCACTTCCATAAATTTCGTAACCCGCACCTAATAGTGCTAACTTAATATCGTCTTCCACTCTTACATGTGAGACACCTAAAGATTTGATTGAATCAACAAGAGCTTTTCTTTCTAATTCACTCATACTTATAGGACAAGCTAAAGTAACGACTGCGTTCTTAGTTTCTTCTTCATATTTACCTAGAATACTTGAAAGGAATAATTTTAACAAATTCATATCTGTTAAAACACCACGTTTTAGCAAGTGCTTTATTTGCATTGCTCCACTTAATTTACCCACAAATTTCTTAGCGTCATCTCCAATAGAAATAACTTTTCTAGTTTTATAATCTAAAGCAATTAAACTAGCTTCATTGAAAACCATTCCTAGTTGTTCAATAAAGATTCTGGTTTTACTAGTACCAATGTCAATTGCGATGTGTCTTCTTGATCTTAAACTTACTCTTGCCACAAGAAATACCTCACTTTTACTCTATATGTATTAGTTTAAACATTTTTTTACAAATATCTACCATTTGAAGATTAAAAAAACAAATAAAAAAGGAAGATTATTTTCTTCCTCTCTTATTATTTAATGTTGTATTCTCTTGAATCACGCATTTCAACAACTTCTAATCATTTTTCTGCATTTTTTTCGTATTCTTTAGTACCTTCGATAACTGTTAGTAATGGATCTTGAGCTTTACTTACTTTTAATTGGAAAATTGATTCAAAGTATGTATCAATTCCTCTAATTAAAGCTCCTCCTCCACAAATTGTAATACCATTTCTAATGATATCTCCAGCTAATTCAGCTGGTGTGTTTTCCATAACTTCAACAATTAGGTCTGTAATTTTACTAAATGGTGCTAATAAAGCGTTTTTCACTTCATCTGGTGAGATAACTACTTCTCTTGGTAAACCAGAGATAACGTCTCTACCAAATGCACGGAAAGTACGTCCATTATCTATTTTTGTTAATGCACCGATTTCAATTTTGATTTTTTCTGCAGTTTTAATTCCGATTAATACGTTGTATTCAGCACGAATATATTTTCTTATTTCTTCGTCAAAGTGATTTCCAGCAACTTTGATTGATCTTGAAATAACAATATCCCCAGCTGATATAATAGCTATATCAGTAGTTCCTCCACCGATGTCAACAACTAAGTGTCCACTTGCGATAGCAATGTTAATTCCAGCTCCGATTGCTGATAATTTAACTTCTTCTTCAACAAGAACATTTCTTGCTCCCATATCTGAAACAACTTGTTTTAATGCACTTCTCTCTAATTCAGTAACTCCTGAAGGGCAGGCAAGAACTACTAATGCATTTTTTAAGATGTCTGATAATTTAATACGTGAAAAGATTATTTTAATTAAATCTTTTGCTGCGTCAAGGTCTGCTATAACTCCATCAACTAATGGAACTACCATTCTAATGTCTTCATTTGTTTTTCCGATCATTTCGTATGCTGATTCCCCTGATGCGATAACAGTGTTTGTGTGAACATCGTATGCCATAGTTGAAGGTTCATTATAAATGATACCTTGTCCACCTAGGTAAGCAACAACGTTAGCTGTTCCTAAGTCTAAAGCAACGAATTCTCTTTTACGATCTCATGATGCCATATTTATTTCCTCCTCTATAAGAAAAAAACCCTTCGTGTATAATTATACTATATATGTATTTAAAATACTAGTATTATACACGAGAAAGGTACGCTTATGAAGATAAAACAAGTTGTGATTGTAGAAGGTGTTACAGACACTGCCAAACTCAAAAAGATATTTGGAAATGATAATGTTGATACCATCGAAACAAATGGACTTGCCTTATCTACAGATACTTTAAATTTTATTTTGGATGTTAATAGCACACGTGGTGTAATTATTTTTACCGATCCAGATGGACCAGGATTACGAATTCGTGATACTATTAATACCTACTTAGATTTTAAATGTTTTAACGCATTTATCAATAAGAAAAGGATAATAAATTCAAAAAAAATTGGAATAGCTGAAGCTCAAGAAGAAGATATTAGAGAAGCTCTAGCAAACTTGATAACTTTTGACACAAATGGTTTGAGTATGACATGGGAAGATTTTTTAAAAAATGATTTCTTCGAACCCAAAGCTAGAAAAAAAATAGCAGAGAAGTATGATTGAAGTGAAAAAATAAATTCAAAAAGACTTTTCAAATGAATTAACTTGATGAATCTAACTGTTGAAGATGTAAAAAAAATAATAGGAGAATAAAAAATGGAATTTGCAAAGAAAAAGTTTGGACAAAACTTTATATCTGATAAAAATCTTATAAATAAGATAATAAATATTCTTGATCAAGAACCAAATCATTTAATAATTGAAATTGGTCCTGGTAGAGGGGCACTTACAAAAGAATTAATTAATAGATTTGAAAAAGTTATTGCTATTGAAATAGATCAAGATATGGAATCAATTTTAAAATCAGAAATTAGTTCATCCAAGTTTGAATTGATAATAAAAGATTGTTTAGAAGTTGATTTAAAAGATTTGATAGAAAAAAATAATTATAAAAAAATTTCTTTGATATCAAATACTCCTTACTACATCACAAGTGAAATAATTTTTAGAACTTTAAACGTTTCTAAATTATTAGACAAAGCAATTTTTATGGTTCAAAAGGAAGTTGCACAAAGAATTTGTGCAAGGGCAAATGAAAATAATTATAATAATCTTTCTGTTGCAGCTCAACTTTATTCAGATGTTGAATATGAATTTACAGTTAACAAAAATATGTTCAGACCAATTCCAAAAGTAGATTCTGCAATAATTTCATTAACTTTCAAAGAAGAAAATCTAAATAAAGTAAAAGATGACATTAAATTTGTTGCCTTTGTTAGAAAAATATTTAATAATAAAAGAAAAACAATCTCTAATAATTTAACAAATATTACAAACAATAAAGAACATTCTTTGAATATTCTAAGTAAAATAAATATAAGAGAAAACTTAAGACCAGAGAATATAACTCTAGAACAGTTTATAGAAATGTACAATGAGGTTAAGTAAATGATTTTAAAAAGTTTTGCTAAAGTTAATCTGACTTTGAAGGTTGGGAAAAAAACTAAAAATTATCATAAAATAAATTCTATATTTACTACTGTAGATGATTTTTATGATGAAATAGAAATTGAAGAATCAGATCAACAAAAAGATACTTTATTTTGTAATGTAAAAGAATTAGAAAAAGAAAACTTCATTTTCAAGGTTTTAAAAATATTAAGAGAAGAAGAAGTGATTGATAAGTTTTATAAAATAAGAGTTCAAAAAAATATACCTGTTGGATCTGGTTTGGGTGGAGGGAGCAGTAACGCAATTGCTGTTGCTAAACACTTCACACAAGATAAAAAGATTTTAAATAAGATAGCAAAAAAGGTTGGGACAGATTGCTACTTCTTTATAAGTGGATACAAAACAGCCCAAGTTAAAGGTTATGGTCAAAAAGTCAAAGAACTGACCAGGGACTATAGTATAAAACTTAAGGACTTAATATTAACTGGAATAAATTGCAATACAAAAGAAGTTTATGATAAGTTTGATCAAATTAGAGGGTGAAAAAACAAGTATGAAAAAAATATGTTTGAAGTACCAGCACTAAAACTTTATCCAGAGTTAATTGAATACAGAGAAACAGGACAAATGAGTGGTTCTGGATCAACATTCATAAAAAAAACTAGTTTACCTAAGTAAACTAGTTTTTTTATTTAAGCATGTCTTGCACATAGATGGATATTATCTAAGTCTTGATTTGCAACGCTTTGTTGCATTTTCATAGCTAATATACTTGCAGCTGCTCCTCCTTGGTTTGTTTTTTGCATTTCTTCAACACATTTGAAACAAGATGAATCAAAATCTTTACTCATAGTATGCACCTCCCCAGGTATAAAAATATTTTACACTAAATCTGAGAAATCCAAAGTCCTATTAGCTCAGTTTGTAGAAAAGTTAATATCGTGAGTTGTTAAAATAACTGTACCTTTAAAGTTTTCGATAGCTTCTAATAAAGCTTCTTTAGCTAAAACATCAATGTGGTTTGTAGGTTCGTCAAGTACCAGTAAGCTACAAGGAATCATACTCAATGCTGCTAATCTAATTCTTGTTTGTTCTCCCCCTGAAAGTTTTTCCATAGGTTGCATCATTAAACCACTTTTAACCCCGAATTGAGCAATTTTAGCTCTTGCTTCTGACTCGGTAATATCATCAAAACGATCCATTAAGTAAGTTATTGGTGTTATACCTCTAACATCCTCTATTTGTTTAAAGTAAGCATATTCAACTGCGTTTCCAAGTTCTACCTTACCTTCAAAAGCAGGTATTTCTGTAGACATTGTTTTTAAGAAAGTTGTTTTACCAATACCGTTACGTCCACTAATAATACATTTTTCTCCTTCTCTTAATTCAAAATTAAGAGCATGTAAAAGTGCAGAATCATAACCAATAACTAAATTTTCTGCTCTTACAATAACGTTTGTGCTTGGTCTTTTATAGTTGAAACTAAACTTAGGTTTAGTTAGATCTCTTCTTTCTTGCATTACATCTATTTTTTCAAGTTGTTTTTGTCTTGATTGAGCAGATTTTGCAGTAGAAGCTCTAGCTTTATTTTTAGCAACATAAGTCTCAAGTTTTTTAATTTCTTTTTGTTGAGAAGCAAATGCTTTGTCGTATTGTTCTTTTTGTATTTCTGCTTCTTCTAGATATTTATCATAGTTTCCAACATATCTTGTTAATTTAAGGTTATCTAAAGCATAGATAATTCCACAAGTCTTATTTATGAAGTCATTATCATGAGAAACCATAATAAAAGCTTTTTCAAAAGATTGTAAAAACTTTGCAAGTCATTTAACTTGTTCTAAGTCCAAGAAGTTTGTGGGTTCGTCAAGTAATAAGAAATCATCTCCACTTAATAATAGTTTTGCAAGGATAACTTTTCCTCTTTGTCCACCACTAAGTTCTCCCATTTTTCTTTCTAATTTATCTAAACCGATACCTAAACCAGTAACTAAGTTACCAATTCTTTTATCTATTGAATCAAAATCGTTTAAGTTCAATGTATCTTGGTAAGCTAAAGCCTTAACCAAATCTTCTTCTTTGTATTCTATGGCCATATCTTCATATATTTTATTCATACGAGCTTCAAGTTCAAATAATTCTTCAAAAGCTCCTTTTAGATATGAATCAACAGTTTCTTCCATATCAACTTCCTGGTGTTGATCTAAATAACCTATTTTAGTTTTTTGGTGTATTTTTAAATCACCTTTGTCTGAAAGCATTTTACCAGCTATTATATTTAATAAAGTTGTTTTACCAGCTCCGTTAGGCCCAATTAAAGCTATGTGTTCACCTCTATTTAATCTAAATGAAGTATTATCATAAAGTTTTTTACCACCATTTGCATGTGTTAGATTTTCTAAAAAAACTAATCCCATATTTATTTCCTCCTCAATTTTTCAATAAAAAAAGTCCATAAGACTTATAAAAAGCAATTTTAAAAGGTTTTTGCACCTTTAAATATCTCAATAATTATATATTATTTTAAAAAAATTCCCTAATTTTGCCTTAATATTTGAATTTTTATTGCATTTTTTAAAGTTTATTAAAAAAAACATTGCCTAGAAGGCCTAAACTTTCTTTTTTTGTCTTGTACTTACTCAAGAATAGCTCTCAGATTTAATGTTTTTTTTAATTTGGCAAATGAATATAAGGAGCTCTAAAAATTTGATATTATATTAGAGGAGACTTATATTTATGAACAAAAAAGACATTATGATTTTTGGTTTAACATCAAACCAAAGTTTAACTAAAAAAGTTTGTGAAATCTTAGGAGTTGAGGAATCACAAGCTAAAACATCTAAATTTTTAGATGGTGAAATGATTGTTCAATCTCTTGACTCAGTTAGGGGTCAAGAAATTTACATTATTCAATCAACAAATCAACCAGTTAATGATAACCTGATGGAATTATTAATAGCTGTTGATGCTTTCAAAAGAGCTAGCGCTGCAAAAATAAATGTAGTTATACCTTATTTTGGATATGCTCGTCAAGACAGAAAAGCAAAAGGAAGACAACCAATTACTTCAAGATTAGTTGCAAACCTAATTGAAACTGCTGGAGTTCACAGAGTTATTACTGTTGATCTTCACTCTGCACAAATAATGGGATTCTTTAATATCCCAATTGATAACTTTTCTACAGCACAAATTGTTGCTTCAGAAATTATTGATACAATAGTGGCTGAAAAATTAGACCCAGAGCAATGTCTGTTAGTTTCACCAGATCACGGTGGATTAACAAGGGTTCATGGTGTTGCAAAATATACAGGAAACATTACTAATGGTATTGCTGTTATTGCAAAAAGAAGACCAGAACCAAATAAAGCGGAAGTTGAATTCATTCTTGGTGATGTAAAAGATAAAACATGTTTCATTATCGATGACATGATTGATACTGGTGGAACAATAATAAAAGGAGCTCAAGCTTTAAAAGAACAAGGAGCTAAAGAAATTTATATTATTGCTTGTCATGGTTTATTTAATGGAGAAGCTGTTTCAAAAATGGAATCAGTTATAAATGATGGAACTGTAAAACAAGTTGTTGTTACAGATACAATCCAAATACCGGAAGAAAGAAAATTCAAAAACTTAAAAATCATCTCTGTAGCTAAATTACTTGCTAGAATGATTCAAAGTTCTTATGAAGAGTCATCTCTTACAGGTGTTTACAATGATGAACAAAATGACATTGTAAAAAGAGTTGAAGAATATACAAAAGGATTCAAAAAATAGTATGCCAAAACTAATTGTAGGTTTGGGAAATCCTGGTTCTAATTATACAACTACAAGACACAATGCAGGTTTTATAGCAATTGATGTATTGCTAGAAAAATACGGTGTTCAAAAAGAAACAGAGGACTTTAAGTCACAAATATTTTTTTCTAATATTAAGGGTGAAAAAGTTTTATTTGTGAAGCCTCAAACTTTTATGAATCTTTCAGGTGAAGCTGTTATATCAATAATGAACTATTACAAAATTGATATAAAAGATCTGATAGTTATCTATGATGATAAAGATTTAGATATAGCAAATTTAAGATTCAGAGATAACGGAAGTGCTGGTGGGCACAACGGTATAAAAAATATTATAAGTCACTTAAAAACTGAAAAATTTAATAGGTTGAAAATAGGTATAGGCGCACCTAATCAATATAAAATCGTTGATTGAGTGTTATCAAAAATGAGTTCAGAAGAAATAAATTTAATAAAAGAAAATTTATCAAAGATTTCAGGATTTGTTGAAGAATTTATTTTAGAAGAAGATCTAAAAAAAATTATGAACAAATATAATTAAGGAGAAAAAAATGCAAAAATATAATTCATTAGTTGTTGTTGGTTCTCAATGAGGAGATGAAGGAAAAGGTAAGATGACTGACTACTTTGCTCAAAGAGCAGATGTGGTTGTTAGATTTGCTGGTGGAGATAATGCAGGACACGTTATTAATTTCAATGGTCAAAAGCATAAAGTTACAATAATACCATCAGGAATTTTTAATAAAAAAGTTACAAACATAATTGCAAATGGATGTGTTGTTAATTTAATTAACCTTGTTAAAGAATTTGAAATAATAAAACAAAGTGGAGTGGATTATGGAAACCTATTGATATCTGATAGAGTTCAACTTATTCTTCCATATCATATAAAAATTGATGAGGCTCAAGAAGAGGCTCGTGGAGTTAATAAGATTGGTACAACAAAAAGAGGTATTGGTCCAACTTATCAAGATAAAGTTTCTAGACTGGGAATAAGATTAGGAGAACTAGAAGACGATAACTTTAAAGAAAGATTTAAAGAAGTTTTTGATTATCAAATGAAGTTTTTAAAAAACATGTTTGATATAGAAGCTTTAGACTTTGAAAAAACTTATAACGAATTATTGGAAGCTTATAATCAAATAAAAGACAAAGTTATAGATACTGATATTTTTATTGAATCAGCAATTAAAGACGGAAAAAAAGTATTATTTGAAGGAGCGCAAGGAGCTCTTTTAGATATAGATCATGGAACTTATCCATATGTTACAAGTTCAAACACTTCAGCTAATAATGCATCAGTTGGTAGTGGAATAGGACATAAGTTAATTGACTCAACAATGGGTGTTGTAAAAGCTTACTCAACAAGAGTTGGAGCTGGTGCCTTCCCAACAGAATTGGTTAATGAAATTGGAGACGGAATTAGAGAACGTGGACATGAATATGGTTCAAACACAAAAAGACCAAGAAGAGTTGGGTGATTAGATGCTGTTGCTCTTAAGCACGCAATAAGAACATCAGGAATCGATTCTATTTTTATAACTCTTCTAGATGTTTTATCTGGAGTTGATGAAATAAAAATATGTGTTAGATATGAACTAGATGGAAAAGAAATCATAAGTGTTCCAAGTACAAATCAAAAATATGAAAAATGTAAACCAATTTACATGTCAAACCCAGGATGAAAAGAAGATATTACTAATGTAAAATCTTTTGACCAATTACCTGATGCTGCAAGAAACTACTTAAAAATGATTGAAAAAATTTGTGAAGTTCAAATAGCTGGTTTCTCAGTAGGACCTGACAGAGAACAAACAATATTACTTGAAAATATATTCTAGTGGAGGTGAAATAAATGATAGAGCGTTATTCAATAAAAGAGATTGAAAAAATCTGAGCAGATGAAAACAAATTAGACATATGATTAGATGTTGAAAAAGAAGTTGTTAATGCATGAGTTGAATTAGGTGTTGTTCCTTCTCAAGAAGCAAAAACTATTTCTCAAAAAGCAAAAGTTGACATTAACAGAATGCTTGAGATTGAACAAGAAACTAAACATGACGTTGTAGCATTTACTAGAATGATTTCTGAAACATTAGGGTCAGAAAAAAAATGAATTCACCTTGGTTTAACTTCTACAGATATAGTTGACACAGCACAAAACAAAATGATTCAACAATCAAATGAGATTTTGGAAAGTGTATTAATTCAGTTAAAAGAAGTTTTAAAACAAAAAGCTAATGAGACTAAAGAAATAATCATAATGGGAAGAACTCACGGGATGTATGGAGAACCAACATCTCTAGGTTTAAAATTCTTATTATGATTTGATGAAATAAACAGACAAATTGAAAGATTTGAATTAGCAAGAAAACAAATAGAGGTTGCTAAAATTTCTGGTTCAATGGGTAACTATGCAAATTTAGAAATTGAAGTGGAAGAGTATGTTGCAAAAGCAATGAATTTAAACTTAGATAACATTTCAACTCAAGTTACACAAAGAGATAGACACGCATTTTTAATATCTGTCATTGCAAATATTGCATCTACTTTAGAAAAAATCTCAACAGAAATTAGACACTTTCAAAGAAGTGAGGTTCAAGAAATTTGTGAAGGATTTGGAAAAGGACAAAAAGGTTCTAGTTCAATGCCGCACAAAAAGAATCCAATAAGTTCAGAAAACATTTGTGGTCTTTCAAGATATGCAAGATCATTTGTGAATACCGCATTTGAAAACAACGTTTTATGACACGAAAGAGATATATCTCATAGTTCAAATGAAAGACTAGTTTTTCCTGATATTTATAATATAATTATATATGTATCAAAGAGAATGACTTCTACTATAAATGACTTGGTAATTAATAAAGATAAAATAGAATTACATATTAATGAGCAAAAAGGTATATTCTTTAGCCAAAGAATACTTACTCATATTTTAATGAATTATGAATTTTCTAGAGAGGAAGTTTATGACTTCATTCAAAAGTGCACTTTAGAGTGTCAAAACACAAAAAGAGAATTTAAAGATGTTTTAGTTGAAAATGGAATAATGAATTTCATTAAGGACCAAAAAGAATTAGAAGATCTTTTTGATATTAATTTCTTTATAAGAAATGTAGACAAAATGTTTAGAAGGGTGATGAATAATC
Organism: Spiroplasma endosymbiont of Diplazon laetatorius; assembly: GCF_964019625.1. Lineage (NCBI taxonomy): Bacteria > Bacillati > Mycoplasmatota > Mollicutes > Entomoplasmatales > Spiroplasmataceae > Spiroplasma > Spiroplasma endosymbiont of Diplazon laetatorius. The sequence goes on along the minus strand of NZ_OZ026458.1, from coordinate 958,413 downwards.
ATGGATAATCAAAAATTAGTGACTTTAATAACAGAAGAGGAAATCAAAGCAGCTTTAACTAAAGCTGGAACAGATTTGGGTAAAACTTATGAGGGTCAACAACTTACAATTGTGGCCGATCTTTCAAGCTCTTTCATTTTCATAGCAGACTTAATTAGAGAGTTACCAATCGATGTAACAATTCAATTCGTAACAACTCCAAGTGAAACAGAAGATTTATTAATAGATCTTGGTTTAAAACATACTTTAAAAGAAAAAAACGTTTTAATAGTAAATGACGTTTTAAATAAAGGGAACAGATTAAAAAGACTTTATAATCTTGTTCAAAAAGAAGAGCCAGCAAATGTTCAAATTTTAAATTTAATTGAAAAAAACATTAAAGATAGAAGTGTTGAATTAGAAAGCACATCATTATTTAAACTAGAAGATGTATTCATAGTTGGTTATGGTTTAACTTACAAAGAAAGTTACAGAGGACTAAAGGGAATTTATAGTCTTTCGGTAGAAGAATAATCATGAAAAAAACATTTTATGTAACAACACCTATTTATTATCCTAGTGGAAACTTACATATAGGGCATGCATATACAACTACTCTTGCAGATGTTGTGTCGAGATATAAAAAAGAAAACGGATATGAAGTTTTCTTTTTAACTGGTTCAGATGAACACGGACAAAAAATTGAACAAAAAGCTCAAGAAAATAATTTGGCTCCAAAAGAATATGTTGATGGAATTGTAAAAGGTTTCTTAGACTTATGAAATTTATTAGATATTAAATATGATCGATTCATTAGAACAACTGATGAAGATCATATTTTTGGTGTTAAAGAGATATTTAGTGAACTTTTAGAAAAAGATTTAATTTATCCATCAACTTACAAAGGTAAGTATTGCATAAGTTGTGAAGAGTTTTTAACTGTTGAACAAATGGATGAAACATTTCATCATAACGTTTGTGGAAAAGAAACTGTAGATTTTGAAGAAGAAACTTATATGCTAAGAGTTTCACAATTTCAAAAATACTTACAAGATTTATTTGCAACAAACTTTTTAGAACCAGAAGCTAGAAAAAAAGAAATGTTAAATAATTTTATTAATAACGACTTAGAAGATTTATCTGTAACAAGAGTATCTTTTAATTGAGGAATTCAAATTAAAGAAAATCCTAAACACGTTATCTATGTTTGGTTAGATGCGCTTTCAAATTATATAACTGCACTTGGTTTTAAATCACAAGATGATAGTTTATTAAAAAAATTCTGAAGCGAAGAAACAGAAGTTTTACAAATTATTGGAAAAGAAATAACAAGGTTTCATTCAATCTATTGACCTGTAATGTTACATTCACTTGGATTGAAAGCGCCAAACAAATTATTGTCACATGGTTGAATTTTAAGTGGAGATAAAAAAATGTCAAAATCAATTGGAAACGTTTTAGACCCGGTTGAAATTATTAACACTTACTCAAGTGACGCTTTAAGATTTTATATAATAAATAATTTACCAACAGACAAAGATGGAAGTTTCACAAATGAACTTTTCATAGAGTCATTTAACAATAACTTAGCAAATAATGTTGGTAACTTAATTTCAAGAGTTTCAAATATGATCATAAAATATTTTGAAGGACAACTTCCTGAAAAAGATATTTCAAATCATTGATTGGTTCAAAAAGGTTTTGAAACAATTGAAGAATATAAAAAGTTAATGGATGTTTACAACATGTCTGAAGCAACTCAAGTTGTTTTAAAATTAGGACAAGAGTGCAATAAGTTTATTGAAGATTCAAAACCTTGAGCTCTAGAAAAAGAAGGTAAGACTGAAGAGCTTTTAGAAGTTCTATCTGTATTGCAAAAAAATATTGTAATAATTTCATATTTACTAAAACCAATATTAGTAAAATCATATCCAAGTATGATTAAACAAATGGGATTGAACCCAGATGAAATTAATTTTGAAAATATCAAAAGTGATTTCAACTATGAAAAAATAATTGATAAGTTAGTTTTATTTGAAAGAATAAAATAAATTTTTAGAACGGAGGCGTGCATATGCAAGCGGATATAGTTGTAGTCGGAGCAGGCCACGCCGGAGTAGAGGCAGCGCTTGCTTCTGCAAGATTAGGTAAAAAAACTATTCTTGTAAATTTATATAAAGATAAAATTGCAACAATGCCATGTAATCCATCTGTAGGGGGACCTGCAAAAGGAATTGTTGTTAGAGAAATAGATTCACTTGGTGGTGAAATGGGTAAAGCTGCTGATGCAACTGCATTACAGATGAAACTTTTAAACTCATCAAGAGGTCCTGGTATATGAGCGCTTAGAGCTCAATCTGATAAAATTGAATATTCTAAATATATGCAAAGAGTTGTTGAAGAGCAAGAAAACTTAGAGTTATATGTTGGAGTTGTTAAAGATATTTCTTTAGACAATAACAATAAAGTTAAATCAGTAATCTTAGAAGATGGTACTGAAATAGTTTGTGAAGCAGTAGTTTTAACAACAGGAACTTATTTATCTTCTTTAATTTATAGAGGAGAAGAAAAATACGAAGGTGGTCCTAATGATGAAATGACAACAAAGTCATTGAGCCAAACTTTAATTAATTTAGGTTTAAAAACTTTCAGATTTAAAACAGGAACTCCACCAAGAGTTAAAATGGATTCTATAGATTTATCTAAAGCTATAGTTGAACCCGGAACAAACGAAGACTTAGCATTTTCTTTTTCAACAAAAGAATTTATTCCTTTCGAGAAACAAGAAGTTTGTTATTTGATTCACTCAACGCCAGAAACAAAAAAAATAATTGAAGATAACTTACACAAGTCTGCAATGTACTCTGGTCAAATTGAATCGGTTGGTCCAAGATACTGTCCAAGTTTTGAAGATAAGATTGTGAGATTTAACACAAAAGAAACCCACCAAATATTTTTAGAATCAGAATCAAAATCACTTGATACATTTTATGTGCAAGGGTTTTCAACTTCAATGCCAATTGATGTACAAGATCAAATGTTAAGAAGTTTACCTGGTTTTGAAAATGTTATAGTCGATAAATGAGCTTATGCAATTGAATATGATTGTGTCGATCCTCAACAATTAAAATTATCTTTAGAATTAAAATTAATTGAGAATTTATTTTTAGCTGGACAAATTAATGGAACAAGTGGTTATGAAGAAGCCGCTGGTCAAGGATTGATAGCTGGAATAAATGCTGTTAGAAAAATTGACAACAAAGAATCTTTAGTTTTAAAAAGAAATGAATCATACATCGGAGTTATGATTGACGACTTAATCAATAAAGGTGTTATTGAACCTTACAGACTTTTAACAAGTAGAGCAGAAAATAGATTAACTTTAAGAAATGATAACTCGGAAATGAGATTACGAAAATATGGTTATGAAGTGGGATTGATTTCTGAAGAACAATGAAAAGTTCATCAAGAATTTGAAAAAGAAATATTTGATAAAATAGAACTTTTAAAAGAAATCAGATTCAGTCCAAAAACTGATTTAGCAATTGAGTTAAAAGAAAAAGAACAAGCAATATTAAATCAAGGATTTAGTGCTTATGAAATTTTAAAACAACCGAAGGTAGATATTAATATCTTTAAAAAATATATTAAAGAGTTAAATGATTTATCAAAACAACAACTTCAAACTTTGTTGATCTTAATAAGATTTGAAGGTTACATAAAAAAAGAAAACGAAACTATTGAAAAATTTATTAAATTAGAAAAGAAACAAATTCCAAAAGATATAGATTATTCAAAAGTTGAAAACATTGCTGTAGAAGCAAGACAAAAATTCGAAAGAGTTAGACCAGACTCTATTGGACAAGCATCAAGAATAACTGGAGTAAACCCAGCAGATATTCAAATGTTGCTTTTCCATTTAAAGAAAAAATATAACGAGGTATAAAAACATGGTTAAGGTAAATAAAAAAAATAAAACCAAGAATAAAATTTATGAATTCCTTTCTGTGTTTTCAATGACATTTGGTATTGTTGTTGGTAGTGGAATATATTTAAAAAATGCTGGAGCTAATGGTGTGCTTGCCAAAGCTGGCGGCAACCCTTATCTTGCAATAGCTATTTGAACTTTGATGGCAGTATTTTGTTGCATGATGATGCTTGCCTTTATTGAAATATCTACATCCACTAAAAAAGGAGAGCACAATACTCTTACAGCTTGAGCTGGAAGGTTTGTTGGAAGAAGATATGGCTCTCTTGTAACTATACTTTATGCATTGATTTATTTACCTGTATTAATAATTATTGGAGCTTTATTTACAACAAGTAGCTTCTTTCAATCCCTTGAGATAATTGCTGGAAAAGAATTTATGAGCAGTGAAACTAGAGTTACAATTGAAATTTTCATTGCAGCAATCATGCTTATGCTTTTTCAAGTTATGAATACATACACATCTAAACCAGGAAAAATATTACAAACAGCATTATCTTTTTTAAAGTTTGTACCTTTGATAACTGTTTTGATTGCTGGAATAACATTCTTTGCTATGGGAAAAGACAACTCATTCACAGAAGAAATTAAGCCTATCAAGATAAATAACATATTTATGACTATGGTTCCAATAATGTTTGCCTTTGATGGTTTTCTTGACTCTGCTGCAATACAAAAAGATTGTGAGCATAAAGAAGTGGTTGCTCCAGCAATGATGACTGGAATAGTTGCTGTTTCAATTTTCTACATAATAATAACTGTAGCTATTTTTATGGGTGCCAAAGACGGAAATATTTTAGAGATATTTAAAGATTATCCAAAGGCACACTTTGCTTTCAATCTTGTTATTACAATAACTTTATTAACTATGGTTAATGCTTACAGTGTAATTTATCCACTTGTTATAAGAGCTTCTATAGAAGAAAAATTTATTTATTCAAAAAATGGAACAGAACTTTCAAAAATAAAATCAAGTTGAATAGCAATAGCGATTGTTGCGGCTTTCTTTATAGTTTTTGTAACTACCGGATTATTGTTTAAAAATGATTATTTAGAAACAGCTTATTTATCATCTGATTCAACCATAATAATTGTTTATCTTTTGGATATTCCAATCATTATTCAAATGTTAAGAAACAGAAAAACCAAAAAGGTAGAAACCAGAAAAGTAAAAGGTGCTTACTTTGCTGGTGTATTCTCATCAAGTATGTTGATCTTTGTCCTAGCACTTATACATTACTATAATCTTGTTGACCCATTTATTCAAAAAGAAGATATAACTGTACCAATAATGTGATTTGGATTTATAATATTATTAGCAATTGCTTGAGTTATAAATGAAGCAATTATTTCTAAACATAATATAGAAACAAATGATTTCTATTTAAGATTAAATCCAAAAAACTGATTCAAATATGACAAACAAAAATGTTTAAAAGAATTTAAAGAGAAAGGAATAATTAAAAATGATAAAAGTAAACAAAGCTAATAGAGCTAAAAATAAAACATTTGAATTTTTAACTATCTTTTCAATGGTTTTTGGAGTTGTTGTTGGTGGAGGAATCTATTTAAAAAATAAAAACGAGGTTGGTGGAGTTTTATGAGAGGCTGGAGGAAATCCATACCTGGCTTTGGCTGTTTGGGTTTTCATAGGCGTTCTTTGTTCTTTAATGATGCTAACCTTTATTGAAGCTGCATCTTCAAAAACTAAGTCAGGACATTCTACTGCACAAAGTTGAGCAAATACATTTGTGAACAGAAGAACTGCATCATTATTTTCAATCATGTATGTGTGTATGTATTTACCTATTCTTACAAGTATTGGTGCTTTATTTATAGTTACAACATTTTTTGGTGGAATAGAAGCTTTCACTGGAAATAATTTTGTAGACTCAATGGGTAAAGAAGGCTTTATGGCAATGAAAATAGCAATATCAACAATTATTTTGATAGGATTTTCATTAATGAATACATATACTTCAAAACCAAGTAAATTAATACAAAGTATTTTAACATTCGTTAAATTTATTCCTTTGTTATGTGTTGTTATTGGAAGTTTTGCAATTTTTATTCAAAATCCAAATGGGACAAACTCATTTAATCCTAGCGAAGAATGATCAAAACCAAGTTTTAACTTATTTTTCGCAACTGCCGTACCAATTTTGTTTGCATTTGATGGATTCATTTACGCAGCTACTTTACAAAAAGATTGTGAACATAAGGAAGTTGTTGCTCCAACTATGTTAAGTGCAATAATTGCTGTAACAATATTCTACATTTTAATTACTATTGGTATCTTCTTTGGTTCTGATAACGGAGACATATTTAAATTTTTTGATAAATTATTTGAAAAAAATCCATGGGTTTCACTGTTATTTAAAATAATAATCACTTGTACACTGTTTACGGTCGTTAATGGTTATACAACTTTAATGCCTAAAACAGTTCAATCTGCTGTTGAAGAAGGTTTCATATTTAATAAATCAAAAAACTCAGAAATAAGTATAGTTAAATCTGGTTACATAGCTATGTCAATTACTTTAACTGTTCATGTTTTATTCTTAATAGTTTCAATTGCTATTGGAGAGATTAAACCTAATGGAGAAATCGATTATTCATTAGTTGCAGACTTGGCATCAAGCACTACTGTTATATTTGCTTTTATAGCTTACTTGATAATAATGATTGGTGTATTGCACAACAGAAGAACGAATAAAGTAGAAGTTAGAAAAGTTAAAGGTGGATTTGTGATAGGTATCATAACAACCATAATTGTAAGTATAGTTGTGGGATATATTTGTTATGTTTTCTTGATCGATAGATTTTTACCAGGAAAAGGTCAAAATATAATTGATCCACTACTTCTAATTGGTTTCTCAGTTATTATATTTGTGGCTTGAGTTATTAATGAATGTTTGATATCAAAAAATGACATTGATAAAAACGATTTCATATTAAGAATTAACCCAAAAAACTGATTTAAGTATAATAAAGAATTAGAAATTCAAAAATTTAAAAGCAAAAGTAATGTAAAATAAAAAAGGCGCAAGCTTTTTTTATTTTTTATATGGAGGTATTATGAATTGAGATAGATTTAATGATTTAAAAATTGAACTTAATGAAGAACAAAAAGAAAATCTAATTAAATACAAAAATATTCTTCAAGAAGAAAATAAGATTCATAATCTTACAGCTATTACTGAAGATCAAGAAATTATAGATAAACATTTTTATGACTCATTAATTTTCACAAATGAGTTTGATCCAAAAGGATTATCAATATTAGATATTGGTACAGGAGCTGGCTTTCCTGGTTTGGTGTTAAAAATAATGTTTCCTACTTCAAAGATTTATTTAGTAGAATCAAATGGGAAAAAAATAAATTTCTTAAACAAAGTTATAAAAGAACTTAATTTAAAAGATGTTTGAACTCTAAATGTTAGAGCTGAAGAATATAGTTTAGAAAATAAGGAAAAGTTTGATGTGATAATTTCAAGAGCTATGGCACCATTAAATATTCTTTTAGAAGTTGGTATTCAAGCACTTAAAGTAAATGGTACATTCATTTGTTTAAAAGCGAAAAATGTTAACAATGAAATAAAAGAACTTAACGGTCAAGAGAAAAAAATAGGACTATCATTAAATAATAGACAAGAGTTACAAGATGATATACTTGGTGAAAGAAATAATCTCTTTTATATAAAAGATAATGAAACTCCTAAAGAATATCCAAGACTTTATAGTCAAATAAGAAAAAGACCATTAGGAAAATAGCATATATTTAAGATATAATAATCATTATGAGAGGTAATTTATGGCAAAAGTAATTTCAGTTTCAAATCAAAAAGGTGGTGTTGGTAAAACAACTACATCAGTAAATTTAGCTTGTGGTTTAGCATTAGCAAATAAAAAAGTATTACTTATGGATATGGATCCACAATTCAACGCAACAACAGGTGTTGGTTTTGAGATAGATAGCAACACATTAAGTATGTACCATGTTTTTGTTGGTGAAAAAGAACTATCAGAAGTAATAATAAAAGACATTAAACCAAACATCGATTTAGCTCCAAGTTCAATCGACGTTGCTGCAGTAGACTTAATTTTATTAGAACAAAAAACAAATAATCAAAATGTTTTAAGAGATGAAATTAAAAAAATAACAGATAATTATGATTTTATAATAATAGATTGTCCACCAAGTTTAGGTTTAATAAACAGAAATGGATTAGCAATTTCAGACACAGTATTAATACCGATTCAAGCAGAGCACTACGCTATGCACGGGGTTGCTCAATTATTAAGAACAATTAAAAAAGTAAAAGAGACATTAAACCCAGAATTAACTATTGAAGGTGTTCTTGTGACAATGTTTGATTCACGTACTAGATTGGCTCACGATGTTTTAGAAGAAATCATGAAAACATTTGGACCAAAAGTTTATAAATCAGTTATTCCAAGAAATATTAAAATTTCTGAATCTTCAATGGAAGGTAAATCAATTTATGAATATGATAAAAATGGAGCAGGTTCAACTGCTTACATTGAATTTGTAAAAGAGGTGCTAAAAGAAAATGGCCAAAACTAAAGGAAAGTATAATTTCAAAGGACTAGATGATATCTTTGGTGAATCAGTTTCAGACATAATTGGTGTTATTGAAAATGATAAAGACAAAGCTAACAACAGCAAAACTATGGTTGATGTTAACTTACTAATTCCAAACCCATACCAACCTAGAAAAACTTTTGAAGACGAAGAATTAAATGAATTAGCAGAATCAATTAAACTTCATGGAATAATCCAACCAGTAATTATTAATAATAAAAATGAAATAATTGCAGGTGAAAGAAGAACTAGAGCTGCTAAGATTGCTGGATTAAAACAAATACCTGCAATTGTTTTAGAATTAACATCAAGTCAAATGGAAGAGTTTGCTATTATTGAAAATATTCAAAGAGTAGATCTTCTTGATATTGAAGAAGCTGTTGCTTATAAACAATTGGCAACAAACTTAAAATTGAAACAAGAAGAAATTGCTTCAAGAGTTGGTAAATCAAGATCGCATGTCGCAAACATTATGAGACTTTTAAACTTACCTCAAAAAGTTCAAGATGCTATGTTGCAAAGAAAAATAACAATGGGACAAGCAAAACCATTATTATCAATTGTTAATAATGAAAACCTATTGGATTCAATATTTAAACAAATAATTGAAAAGGATTTAACAGCAAGAGAAGTTGAACAACTTATTAAAGGTAACAATATCTCAAGTTCAGAAAAACAATCTTCAGTAAAAAAACCATCAGTTGTTTATATGGAAAACAAAATGATGAGAAGACTTGGAACTAAAGTTACTATTGATAATGGTAAACTCACAATTAGATATTCAAATGATGATGACTTAAACAGAGTATTGGAATTATTAGGATTAACAGATGACGATTAATATTGGAGACAAAATATATTTAAAAAAGAGTCACCCTAGTAAAACAGATTTTTGAACAGTTTTAAGAACAGGGACAATATATAAATTACAATCTAACATTGATAAGAATTTAATTATTGAATTCAGTAAAGAAAATCTTATTAAAAATATTAAAAAAATAGAAAGCGAAAAATAATATGGGATTACAAGTAGGAATCGTAGGACTGCCAAACGTTGGTAAGTCTACTTTATTTAATGCAATAACAAATTCAAAAGTTGAAGCAGCAAACTATCCATTTGCAACTATAGAACCAAACGTTGGTGTAGTTGAAGTGCCTGACTCAAGATTAGATAAATTGGCAAACATATTTAGTTCTAAAAAAACTATATACACTACAATCGAATTTGTAGATATTGCCGGATTAATTGCAGGAGCAAGTAAAGGTGAAGGGTTAGGAAACGCTTTCTTAGCTAATATTAGAGAAACAGATGCTATATGTGAAGTTATCAGATGTTTTGATTCAAAAGAAATTACTCACGTTGAAGGTAGTGTTGATTCAATAAGAGATATTGAAATAATAGAATTAGAATTAATATTGGCAGACGAAGCTAGTGTTAAAAAAAGAATTGCTAAAGTTGAACCAAAATTTAAATCTGGAAAAGATAAAGATACAGTATTTGAATATAACTTACTAAAAAGATTAGAAGCACAATTAGCTGATGGTAAATTATTGAATAAGTTAGAGTTCGATGAAGAAGAAAAAATAGCTATTAAGTCTTTCCAATTATTAACAACAAAACAATTTATTTATGTTGCAAACGTTGGAGAAGATGAAGTTAGAGAAGATAACAAATATGTTCAATTAGTTAAAGAACATGGAGCATCATGTAATTCACCAGTTGTTAAAATATCTGCAAAGATAGAAGAAGAACTAAGTGAATTAGATAAAGATGACAAACAAGTTTTCTTAGAAGAAGCTGGTATTGAAACTTCTGGTTTGGAACAATTAATAAGAGCTGCTTATTCAACACTTGGTCTTAAAACTTATTTCACTTGTGGGCCACAAGAAGCAAGAGGATGACAATTTAAAGAAGGTTCAACAGCACCTCAATGTGCTGGAATAATTCATACAGATTTTGAAAAAGGATTTATAAAAGCTGATGTTTATAAATGTGAAGATATCTTTGAATTAGGAGATGAACAAGCTTTAAAAAATAGTGGAAAAATAAAACTTGAGGGAAAAAACTACATCGTCCAAGATGGAGATGTTTGTTTCTTTAAATTTAATAGATAAAAAAAGAATGATTTACTAACTTAATTAGTTATAAATCGTTTTTTATTTTATAATCAATTTGTTAAAAGGAGTAAATATGATATTCAAGGTAGGATTTTCTAAAGACACACACAACCTTATTGAAGGTAGTGAGGTAGTTTTGGGTGGTATTAAAATACCATCTAACAAAAGTGTTCAAGCATATAGTGATGGTGATGTCTTATTTCATTCACTTGCAGAAGCAATTTTTGGATCTCTAGGATTAGAAGATCTGGGACAAAACTATAATCCAAAAAATATGGAAGAGAATTTTAATTCTTCATTAATGGTTCAAGATGCATTAAAAGAGTTAAAAGATAAAGAATTTCATATATCAAATATCGATATACTAATTGAATTAGATTCTCCTAAGTTAACAGAATGAAAATCTGTCATAAAAGAAAATGTTTCAAAATTGATTGGTGTTGACTTGGATCAAATATCTATTAAAGCAACAACAACTGAAGGAAACTTTCCAAATTTAATTACAAGTTATTGCAACATAGCTATTTATAAAGGTGAGGTAAAATAATATGAACAAATTTAGATTAAGATATGCTCCAAGCCCAACTGGTTTTTTACACATAGGAAATACTAGAACTGCTTTGATGAATTATTTATTTGCAAAACACTACAATGGTGATTTCATTTTAAGAATTGAAGACACTGATGTTGAAAGAAATGTTGAAGGAGCAATCGAATCACAATTCGATAACATGGAATGATTAGGAATATTACCAGATGAATCTTTTAGAACACCTAAAGATGGTTTTGGTAAATATATGCAATCTGAAAAATTTGAAGTTTACAAAGAGTATGCTGAAAAATTAATTACAGACGGGAAAGCTTATAAATGTTTTTGTACTCCTGAAGAATTAGAAAAAGATAGAGAAGAACAAATGGCAAGAGGAATTGTTGCCACTCAATATAATAGAAAATGCTTAAACAATCCAATAGAAGATGATTCAAAACTATATAACATTAGATTCAAAGTTCCAGAAAACAAAATATATAAAATAAATGATGTTGTTCGTGGAGAAGTAGAATTCAATTCAAAAGAAATTGGAGACTTTGTAATTCTTAAATCAAATGGAATAGCTACATATAATTTTGCAGTTGTTATAGATGATTTTGATATGAAAATAACTCACGTTGTTCGTGGAGAAGAACATATATCAAATACACCAAGACAATGTATGATATATGAAGCATTTGGATGAGAAGAACCAACATTTTGTCACTTAACATTAATAGTTGATGATACAAAGAAAAAATTATCTAAGAGAAGTGGTAATGCTGTATTCTTTATTTCTCAGTACAGAGAACAAGGTTACTTACCAGAAGCTATATTCAATTACATTTCACTTTTAGGTTGAAGCCCAAACAATGAACAAGAAATCTTTACAAAAGAAGAACTTATTAAAATATTTGATGAGAAAAGATTTAGTAAATCACCAAGTACATTTGATATGGTTAAAATGAAATGAATTAATAGTCAATGAATTAAAAAAATGTCAGAAGAAGACTTTGTTAAGTTCGTAATTAAATTTGTGGATAAAAATAAATTTAATTTAGAAGGTAAATCAGAAGATTGAATTAATTCAGTACTTCTTTTATTTAAAAAAGAACTTGAGTTTGGTTCTCAAATAAACGATCATCTAGATATATTCTTTGAAAAACAAGTTGATGAAAAAACAAAAGAAGTTATAAATGAATTTGGTAACTTAAAAGAAATGATTAATTTCTTAGAAGAATCAATTCAAAATATTTCAGAATTTAATGAAGATAATATAAAAGCTTTAATAAAAGAAGTTGGAACTAAATTTGAGAAAAAAGGTAGAGATTTATTTATGCCTGTAAGGATTTACACTACATTAAGTGAACATGGTCCTGAGTTAGCTAAAACAATTTCTTTAATCGGTAAAGAAAAAGTTCTAGCTAATATAAATAGCATTAGATAAGAGGTGCAATATGGAAAAGTTCATAAGAGATAATGTTCATGGAGAAATTTATATCGAAGATAAAATTTTCACTGATCTAATTGATACAAATGAGTTTCAAAGATTAAGAAGAATAATTCAACTAGGTGGAGGGCAGTTTGTTTTCCCAAGTGCAAATCATACAAGATTTTCACATTGTATTGGTGTTTATCATGTTATTTGTAAGTTTCTAGAAAATGAACAAATTAACCAACACATTTCAGATAAAGATAAAAGAGTTTTAAAAATAGCAGGTCTATTGCACGACATTGGTCACGGACCATTCTCACATACTTTTGAATTAGTTTCTACAAGACATCACGAAGAATATACTGTTGATCTAATCAAAGGGAATACTGAAATTAATAAAGTTCTTTTAGAGCACGGAGTTGATCCAGAAGAGGTTGTTTCTGTTATAGAAGGTAGACATAAAAATAAGGTTGTTAATTCACTTGTGTCTAGTCAATTAGATGCAGATAGATTAGATTATTTACAAAGAGATTCAATTGGAGCTGGTGTTAATTATTCAAAACCAGATATTGATTGAATAATAAGAAATGCAAAAATTCATGATGATAAAATAGTTTTTGCAAGCAAAACTATGAATGCTATAGAAAACTTTTTATTGGGTAGATATCATATGTTTAAACAAGTATATGAACATAAAATTTCTACAGCTTTTGATAACACATTTAAAATGTGATTCAAAAGATTTAAAGATTTATACTTAAGTGGTTATGATTTTAAAAATAAAGACACTGCTGAGTTATTTAAAGAAGTATTCGAAGAAAAAGCTATGCCTTTAGACAAATATATTTATCTTGATGACTACAGTATGTTTGATATTTTTAAATTATTAAAAGACGAAGAAGATGAAATACTAAAAGACCTTTCAAACAGATTGTTAAATAGAAAATTCTTAAAGGTCTCTTCTGAGTTGACTCAAGAAGGATTTGAAAAAATGAAATCAAACTTTAAAGGTCAAAGTGAATATTATTTTGATTCAATAACTATAAAAGATATATTTATTTATAAAGATCAAAATGGTAAAAAAGACGAAACAATATATATATTAAAAAATGATAAACTAAGTAATCTTAAGGATATATCAGAAATATTAAATATAGATTGAAAAAATAATGTAAAAAAAGTTTATATTTTTCCTAATGTATAATGTAGAATAGAAATTATGGAGGAAATGTTATGACTAAACTATCACCAATTAATTTAGCTTATGATTATTTAAATGAATGCAAAGATAATGCTTCATTTGAAGATATTTGAAATACTATTTCAAAAGAAATAAGCGGAGACAACGATAGCAAAAACGAAATCATAGCCGAACTTTACAGTGATTTAGTTCTAGACAATAGATTCGCACTAACATCAGATGGTAAATGAGGTTTAAGAGAATACCTTAAATTCGATGATGTTAAAAAACAATATGAATATGTTGATAAATTTGAAACAACAGAAGAATTTGAAGATTTAGACGCTGAATCAATCCTTGGTTTAGATACTTTTGATGACGACACTGGAGAAAGTGTTGGTAAAATAAAAAAATTACTAGACCAAAACCCAGATGATGATTCAATTGACTCAACTTTAGACGATGACGACGATGACGACATGGATGAAGATGATTATGACGATGAGGATGATTATTAAAATTTAACTTAATTATAAGTAGTTTTTATTGACTACTTTTTATTTTTTGAAGGAGATTTATTTTATGGCAAAACATATATTTATTACAGGTGGAGTAGTTTCTGGTTTAGGAAAAGGAATAACAGGAAGTTCTTTGGGTGTACTTTTAAAAAATAGTGGATTAAAAATATTCATGCAAAAATTTGATCCATACTTAAATATTGACCCAGGTACAATTAACCCAATCGAACACGGAGAAGTTTACGTTACAGATGATGGTGGAGAAACTGATTTAGATTTAGGACACTATGAAAGATTCATAGATGTTAATTTATCAAAAAACTCTTCAACTTCTGCTGGAAGAATTTACTATGAAGCTTTAGAAAAAGAAAGAAATGGTAAATATGGTGGTAAAACTGTTCAGGTTATTCCTCACATTACAAACGAAATAAAACAAAGAATTTATAAAGCAGAAATAGAAAGCCAAGCTGATGTAGTAATTACAGAAGTTGGAGGAACTGTTGGGGATATAGAATCTCAACCTTTCTTAGAAGCTCTAAGACAAGTAAGAATGGAAAAAGGTAAAGATAATGTAATGTTCGTTCACGTTGCTCTTTTACCATATCTAAAAGTATCTGGTGAGTTTAAAACAAAACCAATTCAGCACTCAGTTAAAGAACTATTAAGTTTGGGTATTCAACCAGATGTTATTGTTGCTAGATCTGAAATGGAATTTGATCAAAAACTTAAAGACAAGATTTCTCTTTTATGTAGTATACCTGTTGAAAACGTAATTGAATGTCCTGATAGTGATTCAATTTACAAGGTTCCTTTAGTTGTTGAGAAAGGTAATTTACACAAGATTGCTGCAAAACAATTAGGATTAGATTTAAAAAATACAAACTTAGATGATTGAAATAAACTTGTTAATAACATTGAAAACTCAAAAGAAATAATAAATGTTCACATTGTTGGTAAGTATGTTGAACTTAGCGACGCTTATTTATCTGTTATAGAATCTTTAAAGTTTGCAGGATATGAAGTTAATAAAAAAATTAAGATTCATTGAGTAAACGCAAGAAAACTTACAGAAAAAAACCTTAAAGAAGAATTATCAGATGCTGTTGGAATACTTGTTCCTGGAGGATTTGGTGAAGAAGGTGTTGAAGGTAAAATACTTGCTGCTCAATATGCTAGAGAGAACAACATACCTTATTTAGGAATCTGTTTAGGAATGCAAATAGCTTGTATAGAATTTGCAAGAAACGTTATGAATTTAAAAGATGCTCATACAACTGAGTTAGATCCAAATACAAAAAATCCAATAATTGATATTATGGAAGGTAAAAATAGAGAAAACATCGGTGGAACATTAAGACTAGGAAGATACGTTACTTCTTTAAAAGAAGGAACTATAGCAAGAGAATTATATAAATCAGATGTTGCTGTTGAAAGACACAGACATAGATATGAATTTAATAATGCTTATAGAAATGCTTTTGAAGAAAATGGAATTGTTTTTTCTGGTTTATTCCCAGAACAAGATCTTGTTGAAATAATAGAGTATCCAAAAAATGATTTCTTTGTGGCAGCACAGTACCACCCAGAATTCACATCAAGACCAAATAAACCAAATCCATTATTCATGGGATTTATAAATGCAATAAACAAAAAATAAAACTATTTTTTGTTTTTTTTATCTAAAATCAAATTAGGTGATATGAATGAAAAAAATTAAAACCATAGATATTGCTACTTGTGGCGTTATAACTGCAATCATGTTTTCTTTAGGTGTAATAACAGTTACTTTATCTAATTTTGGTGGAGAGAACGTCTTTCAAATATCAGATATATTTTATTTAGTCTTTTTAAATCTTTTGAATCCATTTCTTATTATATTTTCTGCTATTTTATCTGGTGTCTTAACAGATGTTTATGCAGGAGGTGTGGTTTACATTCCGGTAACAATTTTAGTTAAACTACTAATAGGGATTACTTTTACTGTTCTTAAAAAAATCCTTCCAATATATATAACTATATTTATAAGTTACTTATGAGTATTTGTATATGTTTTATTTACCTATATTCTATTTGATAAATCATTTTTAATATTAGAAGCAATTATAGATTCTATCCAATATAGCGTAAATACATTTTTTGCTTGTATTGTTTACTTTTCAACTAAAAGATTTTATTCTACAAGTAAAGTATTTAAAAATAATGAGAAACCCACAAAAATTTTAGCCAACTAAAAATAAAAGGGGTATAATCTTAAAGTATAAAAAATCTTTATAGGAGGAAATAGAAATATGTCAAGAATTTATCATTCAAAATTAGTTAATTCTACACAAATGGTTAAAGATGCACATGCAAACAAATATGCAATTGGACACTTTAACATAAACAACTTAGAATGAACTAAAGCTATCTTAGAAGCGGCTCAAGAATCAAACACACCAGTTATTATTGCTACTTCAGAAGGAGCTTTAAAATACATGGGTGGAGTTAAAGTTGTTGTAGGTATGGTTAATGGATTATTAGATGCATTAGATATTACTGTACCTGTTGCTTTACACTTAGACCACGGTCAATCAGTTGAAATGGCTAAAAAATGTATAGAAGGTGGATACTCATCAGTTATGTTTGATGGATCACACTTACCATACGAAGAAAACATCGCTAAAGTTAAAGAATTAATGGACTTTGCAAATGCTCACGAAGTTTCAGTTGAAGCTGAAATTGGATCAATTGGTGGAGAAGAAGATGGTGTTGTTGGTGAAGGTGAATTAGGAGATCCTAACCAAGCAGCAGAAATGGCAACTACAGGAATTACTATGTTAGCTGCTGGAATTGGAAACATTCACGGTAAATACCCAGAATGATGAAAATCATTATCATTTGATACATTAGAAGAATTACAAGAAGCATGTAAATTACCAATGGTATTACACGGTGGTTCAGGAATTCCTCAAGACCAAGTTGAAAAAGCTATTAAATTAGGAATTTCAAAAATCAATGTTAACACAGAATTACAATTAGCATTTAGAGATGCTACAAGAGAATACATCGAAGCTAAAAAAGACTTAGATGATGAAGCAAAAGGATTTGATCCACGTAAATTATTAGCACCTGGATTCAAAGCTTTAAAACAAACATTCTTAGACTTAACAAAAGTATTTGGATGTCAAGGTAAAGCTAAATAGTTTAAACTAATTTGTATTAATAAGTATTAGGGAGATAAGAAAATGCACTTAACAGTTGATGAAAAAATTAAAATTATAAAAGATTTCAAAAACAGTGGGGTTACTGCAACTCAATTTGCACCCACAAGAAATGTTAGTGTTGTTTCTCTAAGAAACTGAGTTAAAAAATACGAACAAGGTGGAGCTGAAGCTTTAAAAACTAAATATGAAAAATAGGTTTTTAACCTATTTTTTTTGTGTAAAATCAAATCGAGAAGAGGTATAAATTTTTATGAAAAAATGATTTAAAGAGACAAGTCAAAACATCTCTCAAAAATGATTGTCTAACTTAATAAAATTCTTTCTATTTTCAGCAGGTGTTGTAATAAGTGCTTTTGGATTAGCATTATATCAACAACCAGCTGTTGGAGGAAGTCAAATTGACTGAACACTTTATAATATATTAGCTTTAAAAATACCATATGCAGCAGATGGTAGTCTTATTAATGATATTAGAAATATATATGGAACAGCTTTAGCAACTTTATATATCATATTTATAATAATAGCAATTGGTTTTGCGATAAAACCATCAATAGATGATTATAAAAACAGCAAAAAAAAGTCAATTTGAGTTTTATTTGTATGAATGATAATAGCTGATATTATAATTACTTTTACAGTTCCTTTGTTGATAGGGGAAATTTCAAAAGGTCTTGAAGGAATAATTAAAACTGATAATGGAATAATTATCTCAAGTGTTGGTTTTAGAAACTTATTATTTATTGCTGGATTTTTATGTTTCGTAATCGGAACTGCTTTATGAGTAAAAACTGGGTGAATTTTAGGTCCATTTAATAATATATGTACTCAATTTTTAAGATTAACAAAATTAAACTATGCAGCAGGAAGATTAATTATAGATATTTCAATTCTTGCTGTTGGATTTATGTTTTTCCCATTCATCAAAGGGGAAGGGACTAAAACAGATTTCTTAATGACAAATTTTGGTCTAGGAACTATATGTTTTACATTTTTAGTAGGTCCCTTAGTTAATTCAATTCTTAAAATTTTAAACAAGATTTGTGATTTTGAAAAAATTGATAAACTAACTAATAAAAGTGTCTTTGAAGTTTAAAAACCTGAAAAGGTTTTTTTATTTTTTTAAAATTCCTAAAAAAGTTATAAAATATTATTGTAATTAATAGATCTTGTATAAGCCAACATATTGGGTTGGTGTCTCTACGATTAGACCTATCTAGTCTCTATGATTTCTATTTATATTCTTATTCATAAATGCGAAAGCAAGTGACTGTTAATTACAACTTAATTTAAAAAATAGGTTATTTTTATAACTATTTTTTATTCTCTTTAATTAATAGAAAAGGACGAAAATGAATAACAAAAAACAAAATGAAAATAATTTTGAAGCAGAGAAAAGCAAAGACTTAGCGATCGCTTCAAATAGTTCTATTTCTAAATTCTTTGGATTCAGCAAACTAAATACAACATTTAAAAAAGAAATAATTGGTGGTATTTCTACATTACTATCAATGATATACATTTTATCTGTAGAACCTGGAATTTTAGGTAATGCACAAAGTATAAATGATAGCAAAGTTACTTTGGATATGAATGGTATATTCTTAGCGACTGCTTTAGTTTCTTTTCTTGCAACTTTT
The DNA here is from genome assembly GCF_964019625.1 of Spiroplasma endosymbiont of Diplazon laetatorius. NCBI lineage: Bacteria > Bacillati > Mycoplasmatota > Mollicutes > Entomoplasmatales > Spiroplasmataceae > Spiroplasma > Spiroplasma endosymbiont of Diplazon laetatorius. Next base: position 939,217 of record NZ_OZ026458.1, on the reverse strand, counting down.
GCGATGGGGATGATAGCAAACGTACCAATAGCGCTTGCCCCAAGTATGGGTGTAAATGCAATGTTTACATTTACAGTTGCCAACTCAAGTGGGGGTGTTGGTTATGAAGGAGCGCTAATTGCAACTTGTATATCTGGTGTTTTATTCACAATCATATCTGCAACTAAGTTAAGAAAAATCATTATTAAAAGTTTACCAAAATCTCTACACCTAGATATAGGTGTTGGTATTGGTTTCTTTGTGGCTTATGTTGGTATAGCAAATATAGGATGAGTTAAAAAAAGTGAAGATAATCTACCTATAGCAGAACTAAATGATTTTAAAATGTGGTATCCAGCAATAATATTAGGAACGGTTGTTCTTTTTGCTGCAATATTCTTAAACTTTAAAAAATTCTTTGCACCTGTAGCTGTTGTGATGTTGATTGGTTTCATAATAGCAGCGATATTGGCAAATACAATTAATGATCAAGCAATTCAAAATTCATTTGGTAGTGCTAAATGAGACTCAAGTGCATGAAATTATTTAGATCTATTCAAAGGGTTTGGATTCAATGTTTCTTCTACTTGAAAAGAAATTGGTAATGTTGCAATTTGATCAAATCCAACCATGTATATTTCTTTATTTGTGTTTGTAATATTAACATTCTTTGATGCAACAGGAACAATCACTGCTGTTAATGTTGAAATAACAAGAGAGTCTGGAGTGGAAACAGAAATTCCTCATAAAGCTCTTCTTATTGATGGAACTGCAACGGTTGTGGGTTCATTTGCAGGAATATCAAATGTTGGTTGTTATGCTGAAAGTTGCGTTGGGGTTTCACAAGGAGCAAGAACTGGATTTGCTTCAATTGTAACTTCTTTAGGATTATTATTAAGCATAGCTATCTTCCCAATATTCCAAATGATGCCTTCATGTATAACTGGAGCTGCAACAGTATTTATTGGAACTGTAATGATCAAGTCAATTACAGGAATTGAATGAGAAAAACCAGAAATGGGACTTGCTGCGTTCTTCTCAATATTGTTTATGATAATTACATATAACATAGCAAATGGTATTGCCTTGACTATAATGGCATATACTGTAGGTTCTCTTGCGACTGGAAAAGTTAAACAAATTAATCCTGTTGTATGAGTATTAAATGTTGTATTTATTGCTTACTTTATAGCAAATGCATTTATATAGTAAAAAACACCTCTTCCAAGAGGTTTTTTTTATTTAAATTATTTAATAAAATAACTTAAATTAAATAACATTTAAAAAAAATATGGTATTATTTAATTTGTATTAGAAAGACTTTAAATAAAGGACGGTGAAAACATGCCAAAAGCAAACATACATCCACAATATTTTGAAGCTAAATTTGTTTGTACAACTTGCAGCAATGAATTCATGTCAGGATCAACAAAAGGTGAAGAAGTAAGAATTGATACTTGTTCAAATTGTCATCCTTTCTACACTGGAAAACAAAACTTCGCTAACGCAGAAGGACGTGTTGAAAAATTCAAAGAAAAATTTGCTAAAAAAGATGCAAAAATCGCTGAAGCTGAAAAAGCATCAGTTGCTCAAAAAGCTGAAAACGAAAAAAAATCAAAAGAAGCTAAAAAATAATTTAATACAAACAACTAGACTAGTAATTGGTCTAGTTTTATTATTTTTAATCAAAATGTTATACAATAATAGAGTTATGAGGGGTTTTTATATGAGTTTTACAATACAAAATGCTAAATTTGTTAACAGAAAAATAGTACCAAAAAGTGTAACTTTCAAAAATAAAGACTCTGAGAAAACAGCTGTTATTTCTCATGATAGAAACTTGAGAAAAAACTTTAAAAATATACTACAAGGTAAATATTTAGTTAAAACAGGAGTTTTTAAAATAGATGGTTATGACAAAGTTAATAAGCAATGAACAAAAAGAAAAGTTGCTTTAATTAAAACAAATAACTTATTTAGAAAATGACCAGAGAAATTTTGACTTTATACATCATTGCTTTTGAATAAAAATTTTTACAGTCAAGCAAAGATAAATTATATAAATGAAAAGTATTCTTACCTATCATTCTCTACTTCAAAAAATAATAAAACAGATTTAGAAATGAGAGATAAGATAGAAGCTATGATTTCTAAATTTATAGATAACTCTGTAGAGATAGAAGAACAATGAGTTTCTGAGTTTCTTGATCAAATTGTTGAATTCAATGATAAAAACTTATTGAAAAATTATGGTACTTTAGAAGAACACATTAGAATTATCATAAAAGATTATTATTACCTTGTGGAAAAAACTCAAAATTTAGAATTAGTTCAAACCTTTTTACAAACTCTTTGAGATAAGGTTTATTCTTTTATGGAATTATCTTCATTGTGTACTTGTGAATACAATGCTAAAAAATCAAAAGATAGACAAAAGAAAAAACTAGCCAAAGAATTAAATTTTCATCAAATAAACTTTGTAACTAGAAAACAATTAAGAATAATTGATTTAAAAGTAAGTGATGTAAAAAGAAAAATTGCAAAAAACAATTTCATAATCAAAAACTTAAGAAAACAAATTCTTTTTGAATTAAGTAAATCAGAAAGTTATGATAAGAAATCTAAAAACTTAGATGAACTTTTTGTTTGAAGAAAAGCTTCTAATGATCAAAGATTTGAATTTAAAAAGAAACAAGAAAAAATGTTTTTTGAAGGTCTTTCAGATGAAGCTATAACTTTAAGGGGTAAAATTGTTGAAGTTATGCACAAGTATCATAAAAGAGTTTTAAATGATGATTGTGAAAAAGGTGACGCAGAAGAATTTAGAACTAAAAAATTAGAACTAAAAAATAAAATATCAACAATTTATAAACAATCTTCTAATTTTATTGATGAAACCGCTGCAGAGTTAGGTTTTGAATTTAGTTTGCTTTCTTTAAGAATTAGTAAAATGGAAGGAATATGATTCCAACTTTTAAGTGCTATATATAAAAAACAATATAACCTAGTTTTTTATAATGTCTTATCTAAATTAAGTTCACAAGAAAAACAAGAATTATTACAAGTAATTGACAACCTAACAAAGTATGATTCAAAATTCTCATCAACTTTTATTGAAGAAAGTATTTATGAAATACCTCAAATGGATAAAAACATTTACTTGATAAATGAACAAGATATTTCAGAAAATAAATTAGAAGATTTATTAGAAAAACATTGATCTACTTATGGTGGAGAATTCTTTGCAAAGAATAATAGATTCAATTATAAATATGATGGTAAAAAACTTGAAACAATGCATGAAACTACAAAGATACAAAGCACAATGTTTGAAGAGTTTGGACAATTGATAATTAATCCAATGAAGGTTTATGCAAACAAAAAAGAAAATAAAAATTCTATTCTAGAGTTGAGTGGTAAAATTACTGCTAACAAAGAATTTGCAGATCTAAACATGCATGAAGTAATAACAAAAGAAAATGAATTAAGAATTTATTTTTACTCAACACATAAATATGAGGAAAACGATAAAGTTAAACTATATATATCTGAAGAATCAATTTTAAAAGTTTTATAAGGAGAAGCAAAATGAATAATTTTGACACAATGTTAATTGAAAAAATTAAAAATTATGAAAACATAATCATATCAAAACACGTTTCTCCAGATTGAGATACACAAGGCAGTGCATATGGTTTAAGAGAAATTATTTTGGATAATTTTAAAAACAAAAAAGTTTATGTTGTTGGTGAAAAATTAAACTTAGGAATAAGAGAAGAAGATGAAAGCCAACTAACAGAAGAAAAAGTTTCTTCTTCGTTGCTTATAACTGTTGATGTGGCCAATTTTGAAAGAGTTGATTTTAGTTTTAAAGATAAAGTTAAAGAAGTATTTAAGATTGATCACCATATAGAAGTTGATAATTTTTCTGAAAATAAAATAGTAGACGACTCTGCTATAGCTTGTACTCAAGTTGTTACTTTATGAGCTGATTCTCAAAAATTAAAAATATCTAAAAAAGCTGCAACTTATCTTTATTACGGTTTAATAACAGATTCTGGAAGATTTCTTTTTGAAAAAACAAATGGTAAAACTTTCATGGCAGCAAAAATTCTTGTAGAAGCTGGTGTTATAATAACAGAGGTCTACTCAGACTTGTTTTTAAAAAAATTTGACTTGGCAAAATGACATAACAAAGCTTTTTCGATGGCAGAATTTACAAAAGATAATCAAGTTGCTTTTATAAAAGTAACAAGTGATTTTTTTGAAAATTTAAACCTAGGTGAAGAAGAAGTTAAAAGTGCATTAACAGTTCTTTCTGGAATAGAAGAAATAAAAATATGAGCACTTGCTTATCAAACACCTCAAAGCGAAAAAGTAAAAGTGTCAATTAGAAGTAGAAACTATAATATTAATTCAATTGCAACTAACTATAACGGTGGAGGTCACAAACTTGCATCTGGAGCTAAGTTGGATAGTTGAAATGATTTAGAAAAACTTATTATCGATTTAGAAGGTTTAATAAACTAAAGGGGAAAAAATATGAGCTATAGAATAAATCCAAAAAGTAAAAGAGGATGAATAGAGTTAATAACAGGATGTATGTTTGCAGGTAAGACAGAAGAATTTATAAGAAGATTAAAAAGATATAAGTATGGTCAACAAAATGTTTTGGTTTTCAAACCACTTATAGATGATAGATATTCTAAAAAAGATATTTTTTCTCACTCAGGAATGAGTATTGAATCAATACCTGTAAAAGACAGTAAAGAATTATTTGAAATTTTTACAAAAGAAAACGAAAAAGAAAAGATTGATATTATCGGAATTGATGAAGTTCAATTTTTAGATACAAATGTTGTAGATATCATTTCTCAAATCGCTTGTTCTGGAGTTATAGTTATAGTTAATGGATTGGATAAAGATTTTAAAAATAATCCATTTCAAAATGTTGATAGACTTTTAGTAGAAGCTGAATATGTTGATAAATTAACATCAATTTGTCACTCATGTGGTGGTAATGCAAATAGAACACAAAGAATAATAGATGGTAAACCCGCAAAAGCAGATGAACCAATTATTGTTATTTCTGCAAATAAAAAATATGAGGCAAGATGTAGACATTGTTACATTAAGCCAGAATAGGAGAACGTTATGAATAAAAAAACTTTAGAAGCTTTAAATGTAATGGAAAATAGAGTTAACTCTATTGATGAACAATTACAAAATGAAGATACATTGAGAGACATTAAGCTTCTTACAGAACTTAATAAAGAAAGATCTAACTTAGAAGAAGTTGTTACTAAGTATCAAGAATTTAAAAAAGTTGATCAAGATATTGAAGAGGCAAAACAAATTTTAGATACAGAAAAAGATGAAGAAATGAGAGGTCTTGCTAAACTTCAATTAGAAGAAGCTCAAGAAGCAATTGTCTTAATAGAAGAGCAACTTGAACTTTTATTACTTCCTAAAGATCCTAACGATGATAAAAACGTTATCTTTGAAATTAGAGGGGCAGCAGGAGGAGATGAAGCAAATATATTTGCAGGAGATCTTTTCAGATTGTATACAAAATATGCAGAAAAAAATAATTGAAAGATTGAAGTTATGGATATGAATGAATCATCTGCGGGTGGTTTCAGTCAAATTTCTTTCATGCTAAAAGGTGATAAAGTTTATTCAAAAATGAAATTTGAATCAGGTAGTCACAGGGTTCAAAGAGTTCCAAAAACCGAATCTAAAGGAAGAATTCAAACATCTACAGCAACTGTAGCTGTTCTTCCAGAAGTTAGTGATGTTGAAGTTGATATAAAAACAGCTGACTTAAGAATTGATACATATAGAGCTTCTGGAGCTGGTGGACAACACATTAACACAACAGATTCAGCAGTAAGAATAACTCATATACCTACTGGAATTGTTGCGGCATCTCAAGATGGTCGAAGCCAACACGATAACAAAGATAAGGCAATGACTTTATTAAGAGCTAGAATATATGAAGCTGAACTTGAAAAACAACAAAGTGAAGCAGCAAGTTTAAGAAAAAATGCTGTGGGTACTGGTGCTAGAAGTGAAAAAATTAGAACTTACAATTATGCACAAAACAGAGTTACAGATCACAGAGTCAATTTAACATTAAATAAATTAGATCAAGTGATGGAAGGTAACTTAGATGAAATAATCATAGAACTTATTAATGATGAACAAAAAAACTTAATCACTCAACACATAGAGGGTTAGTAAATGTTCGTAAATAAATTAAAAGAACAATATGTTCCTGGTTTATTTACATTAAATGAGTTTAAAGAAATAATTATTAGTATAAAAAAAGAATCTGATTTTAACTTTGTAATTGATCAAGAATTATCAAAGAAGGAATCAGATTTATTTTTAAAAATAGCAAGTGAGTTTAAAGAAACCAAAAAGCCATTAGCTTATTTGTTAAATAATAAATATTTTTATAATTATGATTTTTTTGTAAATGAGAATGTATTGATACCAAGACCAGAAACAGAACTTATAGTTGAAGAAATATTGAAATATGATTTAGAGAATAAAAACTTATTCGATATTTGTTGTGGAAGTGGTTGCATTGGTATAACTATAAAAAATTTAAAACCTAAAGTTAATTTGTATATGAGTGATATTTCAAAAAAGGCTTTAGAAGTTGCTAAAACTAATTTAAAAAAACACAATCAAGATGCGCAGATATATTGCTCTGATTTTTTAAATGTCATTGAAGATTCAAATATAGTTCCAGACTTTATAACAATAAACCCTCCATACATAATAAGGGGAGACTCTAATGTTGGTGAGTTTGTAAATAAATATGAACCTCATCTTGCACTATATGCAGACGAACAAGGAATATATTTTTATAAAGAGTTGTTTAAAAAGTTAGATTATTTATTTTCTTTAAATAAAAATCTTGTAATAGTGTGCGAATTTGGTTTTGAACAAAAAGAAGAATTAGAAAAGATTTTTTCTACAATGATAGTAAAATATAATATAGATTTTAAAAAAGATTATTCAAATAATTGAAGATTATTCGTAATCAAATCTAAGGAGAATCATGGATAAGTTAAAAGAAGATTTTTTAATCGATGAATATAAAAATAAAAAATTATTAACATTTAAGATGTTAATTCTTTTTGCGATATTAATTGTTCCGGTAGTTACTTATTTGGTAATAATTAATATAAATACATCGTTAGAATATTACTTCAACAATATATCTGTTGTTAAAGAATACTTTGGTAAAAATGTTGTGGCTTCTAAGTTTGAAATAATATTTTTTGCCTGAGGATCTATTTCTTTATTTGTTATTGGAATACTTATGATTGCCTTTTTAAATTTATTTGTAAGTTTAAAAATTAATAAAGTTTATAAGAATGTATATATTATTTCAATAGCAGCTCTTGCTGTATTGAGTATAGTTTTTGTTTCGATATCAGAATACTCATATTCAAAGTTTTATAATTTATTTGAGTTTTTATCTCAACAAGGAATTAAAGATAAAAAGCTTTTTGAAGGAAATGAAGAAATTCAAAAAATGATTGATGAATTCACAAAAATGTATTCACCTGAAGAAGGAAGAAGTTTTAAATATAAATGATCGACTGACACTCTAACTTGATGGTTGGCAATTTTCAAAATAATTTTAGTAATTTTGACATTCAATATTATGTTGAAGAAATCAAAAGAAAATAAAACAATAGTTGAATCTCCTTCTAGAAGTATTAGTGGTTCTAAGGTTAAGGAATTTATTAATAAGTTTTCTCTTAATAGTAGAAAAAACATTTTATTTTGATTAATTATAGGAACAACAATAGTTTTTATAACTCCATTGGTTTATATAATCAATATGTCTATATTTAATACCCAAATGAATGTTATGTTGAGTTGAACTTTTATAATTAAAGATCTATACAAAAGTATTCCAGAAGTTTCTGAATTAGCAACTTCTAGCGCAAATAATGGCTCATACTTTGTAATTAAATTTTTACCAATAATAGTTTCTGGTTTTTTAATATCAAACATATTAATTTCTACAGTTGCATATATTCAAAATTGAAAAAGTTCAAAAAGTACATTTGCAGTGGAATTCTTGATATTATTGATAGAAATACTTTTTGTGTTAATAATAATTGCTTACTCAGCACATGAGGCACAAAAAATAACTCATTTATGAAATAGTGGAGAAATAAAAATAAGTAGTGAAGCCTTTGAATTTGAGTATTTAAAAAGTACTTACGGTCATTGAGATATTAATAACGGCATACCAGAACCATGAATGAGTGGATTCAAGTATATTTCTCAAACTGTTATAAGTCTAAGTTTCTTGGCAACAATTTATATAATATTGGGTGTGAAATTCAAAAAACTTAATGAAAAATAATAAATTTGTTTTAAAACCCTTATTTTAAGGGTTTTTTTGATACATTAAAATTTAAAAAAGTTTGATTTTAGAATTACACTAGTGTAATATATTATGTTTTTTTATGTTATAATATGTTTGTAAAAGTTAATAAAGGAAAAGACGGGGTTTTTAAAGGTGATTTATAAGCCAATTTAACAGCTTCTTCTTTTTAATTTATTAAATTTGCTACTAAAAAAAAGTATATATCATATCAAACTATATCTACCATTGCAATCAAATAGGGGTAAAAATTTGAAAAAATGTGGTATAATTACATTAAGTTTAGGGGGTGTTCCAGTATGTACGTAAATCCATTCGAGAGGATGAGAAAAAAACGCGAGGAAGAAGATAAAAAACGCCAAGAAGTTGAAAAAGAGAGAGAAAAATACGCTAGACTAGGAGCCCAAATGGGGTTTGCAGATGATAAAGCTGTTGTTCCATCATTTATTAAAACTCTTATTGGTGAAAAAGAACAAGGTAAAGTACCTCCGTTTGGTATGGCAATGGATAGTGACTTTGACAGTCTACCAGAACCAGAACTAAATTCACAACCAATGGCTCAAGCTTCTAATAGAACAATGGAAGATTTTGAAAAACAATTTGGTGGAAACGACGTTGGTAGTTCGATAAGTTCTGCTCCAGTATTTGGATCACCAATGAATAATTCACAACCTTCTATGGCTTTTGAACCGCAACAAGCACCAATGTTTGATTCACCAATGAATCAACCACAAATGCAATTTAGTTCTCCTCAACCACAAATGCCTTCATTTAATGAAAACATGGCACCTCAAAACAATATGAATTTTGAGCCGCAACAAGCACCAATGTTTGATTCACCAATTAATCAACCACAAATGCAATTCAACAACAATCAAGCAATTGTTAACGAAGAAGAGTTGTTAATTCAAAAATCATTCGATGAACAAATAGATGATTTCTTTGAAACAGAAGAAGTACAACTATATAATGAAAAAATAATAACACCAGATCAATACATTGATTTATTACACAATGGTGAAATTGAAGGTAAAAATGTACTTATAGTAGATAAATCAGAATCAATTGATAAAAAGCAATTAGCAAATTTAATTGAAATAGATTTAGAAAAAGTTATGTTATATTCTTCTCCTTGTCTATTCATGTTAAAAAGATTTATAAACAATTTACCAGAAATTATAAGCTTAGATGATAAAAGGGTTTTATGAGAAAGAACTTCTTTATTCCTTGCAGCAACTGATTGAGGTAAAACGGGTTCCGAAGTTGATTACATACTAGAAGAATTAAATCTTACAGCTGACCCTGTAGGGATGTTTGTAGGAGAGTTTGTTTCATTGTTTGAATCATACAACTTCAATGAGCAATTAAATCTAGTTATAAGTGGAACTCAAAGTTTAGAATCAAATCAATTGTTGTTTGTAAATGAATTTATCTCAAACTTATTAATTCAAATACCTAATGTTTCTTGCAAAACATTAGTTGTACAAGAAAATATAGATGTTCATGAGATAGAAGAAATACTTGAGAATTATGATTATTTAGTTTCTGACACAATAGTTTTAAAAGAACCTGAAGTTAAATCAAAACCCCAATTGAATCAACAAGAAGTGGTTGCAAATGTTCAACAATTTGTTGAACAACCACAACCACAAATGATTTATGAACAACCACAAATGAGTTATCAACAAGAACCAATATATCAGCAAGCTCCACAAATAAATTCTTACCAAGAGCCTGCAAATTTCCAAGAAAATTCTTGACAGCAACCTGTTGTTGAGAACAAAAAGGAAAATAGTCTTGACGATTTCTTTACACAAGAGTTGAAAGATGTATCAATAGATATATTTGAAAGACCAGAAGAAAATGAAGTTATGTTAACTTATGATAAAGAAGACAGTAACTTCACTGGAAACATTCCAGGAATTTCAAATAGTAACTTTACAGATACGTACAGTTCTTCTCAACTTCCTGGTTTTGCAAAAGACCATCACGAAGAAGAGGATTATGATCCAGGAATAGATTCAAATCTAAGGATTCATGTAGATCAAGTTTTAGAAGCTAAGAAATTAGAAATTTTAGAACAAGAGAAACGTGAAGAACAAGATAGATTAGAAAGAAAAGGTGAGTCAGGATTTGACCCATCAATAATTTCCAAAAAAGAAGTTGTATTAAATCCTTATGCTAATCCATTCGAAGGAATGAATTTCCAAAGTCCGCTATCTGCAAGAAATGAAAGACTTGCAGATCCAAGACCCAGGAATGAAATCGAAGGGAAATTAAAGGATATGAATTCAAATTTAGCAGGTAGAAAACCAATAAGTATTGAAGAATCATTTGCTAATGAAAAAAATAAAGACAAAGATAAAAAGTTAATATCAGTTCCAGGAAACTGAGAAAAACTTTAAAATAGGAGGAAAAAAATATGTTCGCAATATTAATTATATGTGCATGATCATTAACATTAACAGCAGCTGCTGGATTATTAATGTTTGGATCTGCATCTGTATTTATGATTGTTGTTGCTTCGTCAAAAAATCAAGCAGCTATAGGGCAAGCCCTACAATCACCACTAGGTCAAATATGAGACAAAATATCAGTTGTATTTAAGGGGGTTTCACCAATTTATGGACCAACAAACTTAAATAACAAAGTAGCTCTAGGTTCAGGAAACAGCCTTGCAATAATGATTTGAACAATCGTTATATTTGCTGTAGCCATTACTTTAATTGTTATCTCAATCTTAGAATTAGTAAGATTAAGAAAACACCAAAAATTATCAAAACCATTTGTTAAAGTGACAATGGTTATAACAGCAATAATGTTACTATTAACATTCCAAATGATATTAGTGATTGTTTCATCATTAATATTAGTTGCATTTGTATTATTAGAAGCTGTATTATTCGATTCAGAAGCTTTAAATAACTATGCAGAAGAAAGAAACTTAATTTCAATTTATAAAGAAGAAAGAAAATTTGAAAAAGAGGTATCTAAAGAGGGAAAGTTAACTGGCAACGTAGATTTGAAAAACCAACAAGAGGATTTTCAAAAAGAAAATGATCAAACAAAAGTAAATGATAATTCTGCGTTGCCAAATTTAACTGAAGAACAGTTAGAAAATATCTACAAAGAAGGTAAGACTAAGAAGTATTATCTAAAATGAAAAACTTATAAAGCGAAATTAAATCTTCAAAGAAAAGAAATTGAAGCAAAAATTCCTACTCTTGGAGAGAAAGAAATAGCAAAAATTATAAGTAAATTTAATTTCAATGTTATGAAAGTAAATTCATTAGCTAAGAAATTAAAAATACCAGAAAGTTATTATGTTTCTTATATGACTATAGAAAATCAAGAGGGTGGAAATTCTATGGATACAAACTTCAAATCAAATTCAATAACAGAAGCAACAACTGCTTTTGGTGGAGAAGAATCTACTTCTGTAGATGAAGATATTGAAAGTTTACACGATAGATACTCAGGGGGAAATAAACCAGGAGTACCTCAAACATTCGTAGCACCTCAAACAATTGTTCACGGAACAAAACCAAAAAATAAAGGTCTTGAAGAAGAGTTCTTAAAAGCAAAAATGGCAAGAGCTGTTAACATGACAATTGAACAATTACCAGAAGTTAATTTACCTGCAGATGCAGATAGAGAAACTATATATGCTGATTTAAACTTTGATCAACCAGATTTAGCTGGTCAAGTAATGATGAAGGATATGAAAAAAGCACAAGCTAAAAAAGAAGCTATTGCGAATGCCGCACCAGGAACAACTGTTTCTGCACCACCAACATTCACATTTGTACCTCCAACTGAAAATTTACTTGTTCAAGAACCAGAAAAACAACCAGAAGTTTTAGGTACATTCGTAGCACCTCAAACTGTTGTTCATGGAACTAAAAAACCTGAACCAGGTGGTTTAGAAGAAGAGTTCTTAAAAGCAAAAATGGCAAGAGCTGTTAACATGACAATTGAACAATTACCAGAAGTTAATTTACCTGCAGATGCAGATAGAGAAACTATATATGCTGATTTAAACTTTGATCAACCAGATTTAGCTGGTCAAGTAATGATGAAGGATATGAAAAAAGCACAAGCTAAGAAAGAAGCTATTGCAAAAGGTGCTCCAGGAACAACTGTTTCAACTCTTCCTGTTTTCCATACAAATATGGTATTGGACTTTAATCAAGAAGAATTGGATGAAGAAAGAGAAGCAAGAAGAAATGAATTCATCGCACCTCAAACTGTTGTTCATGGAACTAAAAAACCTGAACCAGGTGGTTTAGAAGAAGAGTTCTTAAAAGCAAAAATGGCAAGAGCTGTTAACATGGATTTAAATCAATTAGCAGAATCTGAAAGACCAGATGCTGATAAAGACTCTATATATGCTGATTTCAACTTTGATCAACCAGATTTAGCTGGTCAAGTAATGATGAAAGACATGAAAAAAGCACAAGAAAAACAAGCGGCTATTGCTAATGCTGCACCAGGAACAACTGTTTCTGCTCCACCATCATTTGATGCAAACTTAATGGGAGCTGACGAAATCGTTGAAAACCCAGTATCATTTGCACCAGAAGTTGATTATGAAGAAGAATTTGGTTTATCAGGAAGCAACTCTCCTATGTTTGGTGGAGTTCCTTCAACACCAAAAATTGAAGAAGACTCATTCAATATGAATAATGTTAAAATTGAATCTAATGTTCCTGAATCATTTGATAACGAAGATGAAGATCATTCATTTGAAAGTTATGATGATGCATATCAAAGAGAACAAGAGAAAAAAGAAATTATTCAAAAAGAAGAAGAATTATTGAATAGATTCGAAGCGAACATAAATGCAATAGATTTAGAAAAACTAAACTCTATTGAAGAAAGAATGGCTAAATTAGAAAACTTAATCGAAAGTTTAGGAAATAAATTAGGTGGAGATCAATTATCTCAAGACTTTACAAAAATTACTAACCAATTAGATTCTATTTCTAAAGTTGTTAATGAATTGGAAAGCAATAGTCCAAGAACAATAATAGATTCTTTAACAACAAGACATAACTATAACAAAAATAATGGGTAACCATTATTTTTTTTGTTAAGGTTATATGTAGGAGATAACTTATGATTTACGATATAACAGACTTAATTGAGAGAGATGAAAAATTTAACTATTTAATAAAAGAGGGTGTGCAAGAATTACCTAGTGATTTAAATAGCTTCATAAATGGAAATAAAATAGAATTACCATTTGTGAGTATTATATTAGAAGAATGTTTTCCTTATTTACAAAATAAATTCATTAAAAAAGAAATCATTGTAAACTCAATGAAGCAAGGCGAATGTGTTCACCAAATAATATCTGATTCAATTAAAGAAAGAAAAGAATTTAAGTTGAATCTTGTTGTAAAAGATTGTAAAAACTCTAACCATTTAAATATAGCAAAGAGAATAATAACTGAGCTAAACGCTTTTATATATAAACACGATATAGATCACGTTTACTCAGAAAGAACTTTTGTATATTTGGGATATGACTGCAACTATATTGGAACTGTGGATATAATATTAAAATCTAAAGATACATTTTATATAATGGATGTGAAAACAAGTAGAACAAACTATGTTGAAAAGTACAATGCACAACTATTCCTTTATAAAAAAATGTTTGAAAATGCATCTAAAAAAAATGTAACTGATTGTTTTATTTTAAATCCAAGAGAAGAAAGGGTTTTAATGAAACATGAAAAACTTTCAAAACAAGAACAATCAAGAATAATTTCAAAAATAAAAGAAATAAAACCGATTTGACAATAATAAAATTTTGAATTAAACTTATATTTATAAGTGGAAATCTTATCTACAAGGAGAAACAATCATGACAAAAGAAGCTCTAAAAGAAAAATTAGCTGCATTTAAAGTTGAAAGAGATAACAAAGAAACTGAAATCGAAAAATGTAAAGAAACAGTTAAACAAGCTAAATTAGAAATTAAAATCAAAAAAAACGAATTAAAAAACATTATAAGTGAAGCTAAAATATTAAAAAGTAGCTACAAAAAACAAGAAATGTAAAAAAAGAACCGAAAGGTTCTTTTTTTAAAACTCTATTATCTTTGGGTGAAGAGTTTTTAGCTCTTCTTTTAATGATTTGTAACCCCTAGATTTAAGTTGATCTTTATAAGTTTTATTGGCTTTTTTTCTCACTTTGTTTCCGCTTGCCGCCAAAACAAATGGAATACCTATTATTGTTAAGCAACCCAAGAAACCTATTATCTTTTTAATTCCGCTTGAGTCTTGCTTTTCTTCAGTATATTTTATATCTCCTCTAATCTTGACAATGTCTCTAGTTATTTTTGCTTGTCTTTGGTGTTCTTTCTCTTTTATGCCTGCATCTATTAAGAATGCTTCCAAGTAATAAAGTTCAAAGGCAGTAAGACCGTAAAATACTCTATCTTCAATAACAACTTCCTTAGTGTTGGGGGTTGGTCTAAATTCAAGATTCATTTTAACTGGGGCTATAACTTCTTCTTTTATTACTTCTGGTTTAGGTTTAGGGATTTGAATGTATGTTATATTTGATTGAATTTCTGGAGGTATTTCTCTCTTAGGTTCTGCTCTTGGTATAGGTGTTGGTTCTGGCTTATCTTTTATTGTTTGTCTAACATCTATATTTGGTTTTTCAGCAGGTCTATTTATGGTTGCTGGATTAACTCTTTTTAAACTAATGTTTAAATTACTTCTATTCTCACGCTCCATTTTGTCAAAATTCAATTTTCTACCAGTTGCTTGTCAGTTATTATCTATTAACTCTTCGATATTTGATTGACCTCTTTGTTGATTTGAGGATGGTCTAACTGGTGCTGGTTGCGGGGTTTGTGGTTTTTTAACAAAAACAAGTACGAAATTAGATTCTCTATCGTTGTTATTTTTTGCTTGACCTTGTATTTTTAAATTATCTTCAAAATATAATTGAAGCATTACGTGTTTTGAAGTAGGGTTTGCAACTACATCTGTTGGCAAAACATTATAAAGTTGCTGAACACTTATACTTTTATAATTTTGAATAGTATTTATTATTGTTGATTTAACTGTTTTGTACTGTGCTGAACTCTTATCTGATGCAAAGTTCGGACCATTTACTGTATTTATTCCTCTTTCTTTAACTGCGTTATTTCTACAAAAATCGGCTCAGTCAAGAAAGTCTCTAGAATTTGATTCTCCTCATACCATATTTATATCTCCCTTATTATTTATAATAATATCAAATGTAGTATGATTATCTTATATATAAAAAAATAGAAACGAGATTTTTTATGAAAGCAATAAAACCAATTAATTACGAGAAAATAATTATCAAAAGAGTAAATACAGTTTATGAAAACTTAAAAACAAACATTGAAAAGGAATTTAAAGTTCCTTCAAATATAGAAGATTTCATCAAAAACAACTCTCAACTTTCAACTAGAGAAGAAGTTGAAAAATTTGGTCAAGAATTCGATAAGACTTTTGGAGATTGAATGCCTATTGATGAAAACTCTGATAGATTAATAATTCTTAATCACTTAATGTCTATACTTCAAAATTCAATAATAATCTTGATCTCAATTGATGTAAATTTAGAAAAAGAAAAAATTGAAAAACAAGTTATTAATGACTCTAGAAGTATAGATATAATTGTTGCAACTGCAGTACAAGCTTTTGGGGTAAAAACAAATGAATTACTAGAAAAATATAAGGAATTAAAATTAGAAGAAGATACTCATGAAGTATTTAAACCTTTAAACAACTTCCTTAAAGTAGTTTCAGAACAAGATGCACAATCAGCTTTTGCAAGATTAATGGAAAATATATTAGAATTTAATCAAAATTATAACAATACATATACAAGGCTTTCTGCTATAGAAGAAGATAATCTTTCAAATCAAAGAATTGAAATGTTTATGGAATATATGAACACTTACTACTTAATGGTTTATTTATTAGAATTAATACTGGTTTACCCTCTACAGGAAGGTATGATGAACCAACAAGTATTTGACAATATCATGCCAAATATAGCTTTATATAACTAATAAAACAGGTTTTATATCTGTTTTTTTATTAAATAATATTATAAATCCCTTATTTTCATATATAATATATTTTGTGTGATTACAATACACTCGGTATTGTGGAAAGGAGGAACCTTAAAAATGGCAACAATTAATCAATTAGTTAGAAAACCAAGAAAAGCAAAAACATGAAAAACTAAAGCTCCAGCTTTAAATAGAGGAGTTAACACTTTATTAAAAAAAGTTACTAGAATTTCAGCACCACAAAAAAGAGGTGTTTGTACAAGGGTTGCAACTATGACTCCTAAAAAACCTAACTCAGCGCTACGTAAGTATGCAAGGGTTAGATTAACTAACGGTATGGAGGTAACAGCTTATATTCCAGGAGAAGGACACAACTTACAAGAACATAGTGTTGTGTTAATCCGTGGGGGAAGGGTAAAAGACTTACCCGGGGTTCGTTATCATATAATTCGTGGTACTTTAGATACAACTGGAGTTAACGGAAGAATGCAATCTCGTTCTCTATATGGAACAAAAAGACCTAAAGAGAAAAAATAATAGAGTGTAATTCACATTTTATCAATTTAAAAAAGAAAGGAGCAACTAACCATGCGTAAACATCAAGCAGAAAAAAGAGACGTGTTACCAGATCCAATTTATAACTCAAAACTAGTTACTAGAGCAGTTAATAAAATTATGTTAGACGGTAAAAGAGGAACAGCTCAACACATCTTATACAAAGCTTTCGAAAAAATTCAAGAAAAAACTGGAACTACTCCAATTGAAGTTTTTGATAAAGCAATTGAAAACATTAAACCTCATTTAGAATTAAAAGTTCGTCGTATTGGGGGGGCAAACTATCAAGTTCCTGTTGAAGTTTCAACAGACAGAAAAGTAACTTTAGCTTTAAGATGATTAATCAATTATTCAAGATTAAGAAACGAAAAAGAAATGGTTGATAGATTAGCAAACGAAATTATTGATGCATCAAACGGAGTTGGTGGATCAGTTAAAAAACGTGAGGATACTCACAAAATGGCTGAAGCTAATAAAGCATTTGCACATTATCGTTGATAATAGAAAATTAAGGAGAAAAGAATATGCCTAGAGAATATAGTTTAGATATGACTCGTAACTTTGGTATTATGGCTCACATCGATGCTGGTAAAACTACTACAACAGAACGTATTTTATTCCACACAGGTAAAATTCACAAAATTGGTGAAACTCACGAAGGTGAATCACAAATGGACTGAATGGCACAAGAACAAGAACGTGGTATTACAATTACTTCTGCTGCAACAACAGCATTCTGAGCAGACCACAGATTTAACATCATTGATACTCCTGGTCACGTGGACTTCACAGTTGAAGTTGAAAGATCATTAAGAGTTCTTGATGGAGCTGTAGCTGTATTAGACGGTCAAAGTGGGGTTGAACCTCAAACTGAAACTGTTTGAAGACAAGCAACAACATATAGAGTACCAAGAGTAGTTTTTGTTAACAAAATGGATAAAACAGGAGCTGACTTTTTATACTCAGTAAAAACAATCGGAGATAGATTAGGAGCAAAAGCTGCACCTATTCAATTACCAATTGGAGCAGAAGATCAATTCAGCGGAATCATTGATTTAGTTGAAATGAAAGCATGAGGATTTGACGGAGCTGCTGACGAAATTGCAAAAGAAATCGAAATTCCTGCTGATTTAAAAGATACAGCAGAAGAATTAAGAGCGCAATTAGTTGAAATGGCTGTTGAATATGACGAAGAATTAATGATGAAATTCTTAGATGGTGGAGAAATCACAATCCCAGAATTAAAATCAGCAATTCGTAAGGGAGTAATCTCTGCTGAATTTTTCCCAGTATTAGCTGGATCAGCATTTAAAAACAAAGGTGTTAAATTATTATTAGACGCTGTTGTTGCTTACTTACCTTCACCATTAGACGTACCTGCTATTAAAGGAATATTACCTGATGGAAGTGAAGCAGAAAGACCTGCTGCAGACAATGCACCATTCGCTGCTTTAGCATTTAAAATTATGACTGACCCATTTGTTGGTAAATTAACATTCTTCAGAGTTTACTCAGGAGTATTAACAAAAGGAAGTTACGTATTAAACGCAACAAAAGATAAAAAAGAACGTGTTGGACGTTTATTAAAAATGCACGCCAACAACCGTGAAGAAATCGAAGAAGTTTATGCTGGAGATATCGCAGCAGCTGTTGGATTAAAAGATACAACAACTGGAGATACTCTTACAGATGAAAAAAACGAAATTATCTTAGAATCAATGGTATTCCCAGAACCAGTTATCCACTTAGCATTAGAACCAAAAACTAAAGCTGACCAAGAAAAACTAGGGTTATCATTAAACAAATTATCAGAAGAAGATCCAACTTTCAGAACTTATACAGATGAAGAAACTGGACAAACAATTATCGCCGGAATGGGTGAATTACACTTAGACATTATTGTTGACCGTCTAAAAAGAGAATTCAAAGTTGAAACAAACGTTGGAGCACCTCAAGTTTCATACCGTGAAACAATTAAAGGTTCAGCAAAAGTTGAAGGTAAATATGTTAAACAATCAGGAGGACGTGGACAATATGGTCACGTTGTGATTGAATTCGAACCAAACCATGACAAAGGGTTTGAGTGAGTTGATAAAATCGTTGGTGGTAAAATTTCAAAAGAATACATCAATGCTGCTAGAGTTGGGCTTGAAAATGCCTTACAAAACGGGGTTATCGCTGGATTCCCAATGATAGACGTTAAAGCAACAATCGTTGATGGATCATACCACGATGTCGACTCAAACGAGATGGCATATAAAATTGCTGCATCAATGGCATTAAAAGAAGCTGCTAAAAAAGTTAGCCCAGTTCTTTTAGAGCCAATTATGTCAGTTGAAGTTACTGTACCAGATGAATACTACGGGGATGTAATGGGTAACATTTCATCAAAACGTGGTCTAATCGAAGGATCGGAACAAAGAGGGAACGCACAAACTATTAAGTCTAAAGTTCCTTTATCAGAAATGTTTGGTTATGCAACAGAGTTGCGTTCATTTACTCAAGGACGTGGAAACTATACAATGATTTTCAGTCACTATAATGAAGCACCAAAAAACATTGCTGAAGAAATTATTAAAAAACAAGGTAAATAATACCTACTCATCAAATTAAAAAAGTATTGTACTTTAAAGAAAATCTATTTATAATTATTAGGACACTTGGTCACAATAAAATAAATAAGAACCAAATGGAAGGAATGAAAAAACATGGCAAAAGAAGCATTTGACCGTAGTTTACCTCACGTTAACATTGGAACAATCGGACACGTTGACCACGGTAAAACTACTTTAACAGCTGCAATTACAAAAGTATTAGCAGAAAAAGGTGGAGCAGAATTCAAAGATTACGCAAATATTGATAATGCACCAGAAGAAAGAGAAAGAGGTATTACAATTAATACTTCTCACGTTGAATATAAAACAGAAAACAGACACTACGCACACGTAGACTGTCCTGGACATGCCGATTATGTTAAAAACATGATCACAGGAGCTGCACAAATGGATGGTGGAATCCTAGTTGTTGCTGCAACTGATGGGCCAATGCCACAAACAAGAGAACACATCTTATTATCAAGACAAGTTGGAGTACCAGCTATCGTTGTTTTCTTAAACAAATGTGACATGGTTGATGACGAAGAGTTAATCGACTTAGTTGAAATGGAAGTTAGAGATTTATTATCAGCTTATGACTTTGACGGAGACGGAGCACCAGTTGTTCGTGGATCTGCTTTAGGAGCTTTAAATGGTGATGCTAAATGAGTAGCACAAGTTGAAGAACTAATGAAATCAGTTGACGAATACATCCCAACTCCAACTCGTGATACAGATAAAACTTTCCTAATGCCTGTAGAAGACGTATTTACAATTACAGGACGTGGAACAGTTGCAACTGGTAGAGTTGAACGTGGAGTAATCAAAGTTAACGACGAAGTTGAAATCGTTGGACTTGAAGAAGAAAGTAAAAAAGTTGTTGTTACAGGATTAGAAATGTTTAGAAAATTACTAGACTTCGCTGAAGCTGGAGACAACGTTGGAGCACTATTAAGAGGTGTTGATAGAGAAGGTATCGAGCGTGGACAAGTTCTTGCAAAACCAGGAACAATTAAACCTCATACAAAACTAAACGCATCAGTTTATGCTTTAACACAAGAAGAAGGTGGAAGACACAAACCATTCTTCAACAAATACCGTCCTCAATTCTACTTTAGAACTACAGACGTTACTGGAGAAGTTCACTTACCAAGTGGAACAGACATGGTTATGCCTGGAGATAACGTTGAATTAGTTGTTGAATTAATCAAACCAATCGCTGTTGAACAAGGTACAAAATTCTCAATCCGTGAAGGTGGAAGAACTATCGGTGCTGGAACAGTTGTTTCAATCGTTGAATAATTAAACAATATATAATAAAGTTCCCTTTTGGGAATTTTTTTATTTTGATTTATAATATTTACATAAAGGTAAAATAACATGGACTTACAAACACAATACAAATTAGTATATAAAATTAAAAACTCAAGAGATCCTAAAGTTAAATCATTATCTGAAGATTATTTGTTACACAGAATTAATAAGTTTCTTAAAACTAGAACTTCTTTAAATGTCAGTGATGTTAAACAAATAAGTGATAAAGTTCCAGGGACCTATTTAATATATTCTATTTCAGATGATAAGCTTAATTTTTGTTATGTAGGAGAATCTACAAATGTTTTTGAAAGATTTAGACAACACATAAATGGTTTTTTAGGTGGTAAAGAAAGACTTTACTCAAAAATGAGAAAGAAAATAAAAGATATAAATGATTTAAGATTTATTGTTTTAGATGAAATAGAAGATCAAAATATGAGACTTAAAAAAGAGACTTATTATATATACACAATGAGATCTTATTTCTATAGTTTAAATTCTAAGTTAGTAAATAGAAGACTTAGATGTCCAAGTGGACACGGAATGGTCAAAAGCTTTATGACTTATGATAAAAATGCTGAAACACTAAAATTAGTTATTTATGGAAAATGTAAAAATAAAATATGTAATATGACCTTTGTTTTAAACTAAATACAAAAAAGTGATATTATATTCTTGATAAAATAACACAACACGACAAAGAAAAAATTTGATAAAATTTATTATATTAAAAATTAAGTTTCCGCCTAATTTAAAACTTATTTTTTGTTTTTTTAGTGTAAGGAAACTCTTTAAAAGAAGTTTATTTATGGAGTATTATTGTTCAAAGACTTATTATGGAGATATGGTAAGGACTAGTATATTGCCTTTAAGTAGTTATGAGAGTAATTTGCGTAATAAAGATGGTGTTAAAAATACTGGAGAAAATAAAGAAAAATTAAATAATAGTAAAATTAGAAGTAAAGGTAGATTTATTAGAAAGTCATTTCATAACTTTTATAACCAAAAAACACTATCATTTCTTACTCTCACATATGCAGCAAATATGCAAGATATTAAACAAGCTAAATATGACTTACAGCTATTCTTTAAAAAACTAAAATATTGATTTTATAGTGAAAAACGTTCTAAATTTCGTAAAAACCAAGAATTAAAATATGTATCTATATATGAATATCAAAAACGTGGAGCAGTTCACTTCCACATAATATTAAACGTATATATTCCCAACTCTATAATTCTTACTTATTGACCTCATGGTATTAATTGAAACGTTAAAGTAAAAGGTGGAACAACAGGAAGAAAAAAAGTAGTTAAATACCTATCTAAGTATATGAGCAAAGTAAATAAATTGGATTCAAAAGATTTAAATAAATATGATTTAAATATTAAGTCTTATCATTTTAGTAGTAATTGTTCTAATCCTAAAACTAAAATTGGAGTATTAAATATTAATCCTAATGATTTAACTCAATTTATGATTAAAACTGAAAATTTATATACATTTAAATTAAGTAGTAAATGTGATTTTTTGTTTGGTTTGGTTTGTGATAGATTAAAAATTTTTGATTTTGAAGTTGATTTAGATCCATACATTCATATAGCTATAAAAATGAGACAAGCTATCATTGATGGTTATGCCACTTATTTACCTGATAAATATTTATATTGAATGAAAAAAGGTAGGGAAAAAATTAAAGAACATGAACAAGATATTATTTTAAATAAAAAAGGTTTAGTTATAAATTAGTTACCCAGCGTTTTAGCGCCATTTGCCGTTATTAATAAACAATTAGTTATTAGTTAATATCAAGGAACAGATAAAAAAGAAAAAAAAGCACCTATAAAGGTACTTTAGTATGAAATATTTACCGCCTAAAATAAATATTTCACTTATAAATTATTGCAAAAAAAAAAAAAAAATATAATAAATGTAATTTTAAGGTATTTTAAGTGCTTTAAAATTAAATCAAAATATTTTGATTTCCGCCTAAAATTTTAAAATAGTTAAAAAATTTTAAATAGGGAAATCTTTGGTTATCAGTCTATAAGACTTTAAACAAGGAGAATTATATGTATCGTTCACAAATATTAGAAATTAAAGAAGCAAGCTTTGAAACAGATAAAAAAGAAGTTATGAAAGGTTATTCAGGTAAAATTATTCGTTTAGATAAAGGTAATATTACACCTGATATTAGACCTTTTTGAGTTGGTGAATCAAGTCAACCAGAGGATTATCAAACTTTATCTAAAGCAAAAAATATGGATATTATAGATCATATTATTTCTTATGATGGAAAAAAAGTAAGAGATATCACACTTATTCCAAATAATAAACTTAATTAAAATCTATGAAAAATAGTAATTTAATATTATTTAATAAATATTACAAAAAACTAAAAAAAGAAGCTATTTTTAAGCAGTGAATTAAAACAATATTAAAATTTATGGTATTTACTCAACCTAGTTTAATAAATATACCTAATATAGTTTTAAGACCACAGGCAAAGGAATTAGCTAAAAACCATTTATTAAAAATTGATTATAGTTCTATTAGTAACTTTAAAGATATTATTAAACATGTTAATCAATTTATTAATGAATTAAATAAAAAAATGGAGGTATAGCTATGGGTTGTACTTGTGATAAAGAATATGCAATTTATGAATTAAAATGTGATTTTTGTAAATTGTTATATCGTTTATTAAAATTAACAGAAGCTTTAGATTTACAAAATAAAATTGAATTAAATAAAATGAAAGGACTTGAATAAAATGAAAGGACTTGAATAAAAATGAGTGTAGCAATTGGTTTAATTATTTTTATTACATTTGCTTTAATAATAGCAAGAGAAATTTATACATTAATTTACCAAATAAAAGGTACTATTATTATTAATTTTAAAAGTAAAAAATTCTTATCTAATAAGAATAAAGTTAAATTAAGAGACGCTATTAATTCTTTTATTGAGTTAGGAATAATTGAAATTGTTGACAATAAATTAATTTGAAAACAAGAAACATTATCACCTGAACAAGTTAAAGAATTCAATAATAGTATGAATAAAAAAGATTAATTATGGGGTAATAACCCTATATGACTAGTTAATTAAATATGTCGTGAGATATAGATTAGGAGTGGTTATATGTTTTTAGCAATGGACCAAGGAACAAGTTCAATTATTAAATCAATTGAAGAATGAGCCGGAGTTTTAGCAACTTGAGCTAAATCTTTTACAGGTTGATTTTTAGATTATTTAGGTGCTTATGCAATTCTATTAATACCTATCGTGTTAATGTTTATTGTTCTTGGAATTGAAACTTTGAGAAAACTAATACACGGGGTTTAGAAACCAATTAACTAGTCATATAGGGTTATTACTTTTTTTGTAAAGGAGTGATTACATGAATCAACCAGATAAAAGTGTTTGAGATATTTACATTGATTTTATGCAAATAATTTTTGGAAAAGAGTTTCCACCTTTTATATCAGCTATAGTATTATTTGTTTTTATAATAGCTATATTCTTTTGTCTAATTAAAATCATTAAGTTATTATTTGGGGGACTTTGATAATGGGTTTTAATGAAATTTGAAATAATACATTAATATTTTTATATCAATTATTTACCCTGGGTTTAGATAAAATTTCATTTGGTAATTTATTAGGTATTTCTTTTCAAAGTGATACTACTTATTATGTTTTACTTATAGGTATTTGAATTGTTATATTTGCTTTTGTTTGATTTATGTTATGACTTGTATTTAGGGTTATAAAGGTGGTGTGTTAATTTGTATCAAAATAAAATTTCTTATATTCTAAGTCAAATAATTTATTATTTAAGTATTTATTTGGGTATATTTTATTTTATTAATTGTTGAATAAATTTAATATTAGTAGATTATATTTATTTATTAGTTATTTTTAATTCAATTTTATTGTGTGAGTTTATTTATGTTTGTAGATTATATTTATTAAAAAAACAAGATGATTTTTATTAAAGGTGGGGTGTAAATATGAAAACTAAAGAAATAAAAGAAGAATTTTCGGATTATATTAAATATGGTTATAAAAACTTTGAAATTAGAAAAGATGGAGACCTTGAAGGAGAAGTTGAATTGATTGTTGTAGAACATAATTCAATTTGTAAAGAAAAATATTTAATACACGAAGATAATTATAATTTTGAAGAATGCATCAAAGATAGATTAAAAGTTAGATTGAAAAAAACTAATTATTCAGCTTATGAAATTGGTTGTAGAATAGCACAAGAAATTATTTTAGAAAATGATACTGCTACTGTGAAATGAAAAATGTATCAAAAAGTCAATAAATTTTTATTAGATTGATTTAAACAGGGCGACAAACTTTATTGATATTATATAACTCACATTTATTTAGATGATAAATGAGTTGAATATAGAAATAGAGGTTAAATATGAAATATTTTAAATATTGAAAATGGTATTTTAATTGATTAGAAATACACAGTAAATGAATAACTATTGCTTATAGTATATGTTGAATTTTTATTTCTAGATCGAATGGACTTTTTAAAACATTAGCAATAATAGCTTTTTTTGTAATATTTGGTATATATTTAATTAATTGAATTTTAAGTTTTTTAAATTTTGCTCGATTAAATAATGTATTAAAAAATTGTCCTATTACCCTTATTAATGGTTCATTGGGTAGTGGTAAAACTTTATTAATGACTTATTTATTACAATATGCTAAAAATAGAAATATTTACTCAAATTGGTTTGTTGATAATAAAAAGGCAAAAGTTGTTGGTTTAAATAATTTAGATTTTAAAAATAAAGATTATTCGTTACCAGAAAAGAATAGTTTAGTATGTTTGGACGAAATTTATTTATACATGAACGCAACTGATAATAAAAGTACCAAAGCAAAATATTCTGGTACTATTCCTAGTTATTTATTAGCAAGACAATTTGATTTAAATTTAATATTTGCAGGTCAAAGAATTAATCAGCACTTTATAGACTATAGAGAACCTGCTAATTTAGTTTTAATACCACGTATTATAAAAAGACCTTGATTTATGAATAGAAGCTTTAAAATGGTTCTGTGGGGCTTTACAAATTTAGATAATTATTTAACTTATGAAAGTCAGTCAATTAAATTAATAGCTCAGGGTGAAAGTCCAAAATTAAAAAATAACCCTAAATTTGGAATATATGTCTTTAATTTAAGAATTCCATTAAGCGTTGCCAAAACCTATGATAGTAAATATTTATCTTTTGTGAGAGATTTTAAATCAGATAAAAAAGATGAATTCTATTATTGAAAAGAATTTATAAATAATGATAAAATTTCAGATTCAGTTAAAGCACAAATAGGTATAAATGAATTAAGAAAATTAGGTATGAATAATTTATTAGAAAATATAGATTAAAAGGAGTATTTATATGGTTGTTTGAATAGTACTTGGAATTTGAATATTTTATTGTATTTTTATTTTTTGTTTATTTATATATTTTTGGTTTTTAAAGGAGTGATAATATGTCTACATGATTAATGATTTTAATTTCAGTTTCTATATCAACTATACTCTTGCTTGTGTTTCATTTAATAAACTTGTTATTTAATTATTTAATTGATTTATATATTTCTAGAAAGGATGATTAATATGTTTTTAGCTTATGAAGATACTTGAAATGAAGCAATAAACGTCATTGTTGATATATTTATGAAGTGTGCAGATTGAATGTGATCCTTAACTTTACCTGCAACAGATATACCACTTTATACAATATGAATTACTGCAGCAATTATTAAGGTTATGTTAATGATTTTAGGTAGTGATACAAGATTTAGTAGTTTAAGTGGTAATGTTAAAAACGCACACAGTAAAGCAGTAAGAAAATCAGGTCAAAAATTTAAGGTAAGAGATAATGGTAAAGCAAATGATAAACCTAATGAGTCTAGTGGTTCAAATTCTCCAAAAGCAATTGAACATAAAGGAAAATAGATAATGGTTAAATTATTTGTTTATCTTGCCTTTTTCTTACTTGTGGGTTTTACTGTTATTACTAATATTGGTAGTGCAGCTGCAATTTCATTAGAATATATTAAATATTGATTTGGTAGTGAAAATGATTTTTATCAGCTTGTTAGTCAATTATTTATAATAACTACACATCCTATATGATTATTATTTTTAAGTTTTGGTACTTTAATTATGGTTTTAAGGTTATTTTTTGGATAAGGAGTGATTATATGTTTTTTTCAATTTTCTTTAGTTTTATAGTATCTTTATTTTCGTCATTGCCATTAACTTTAGATGTTGGTACTAAAATAGGAGTTAGAAATAGATTGATTAATGAAATTAATACTTTTGCTTCTGTTCAACCTGAAAATATATCTTATGACAAAATATCTAAATATGATGTTCAATCTCAATTAATGTTAAGATCTGATTTCTTTAATCAAGGTATAAACCCTAAAAACTATGCTTTTTCTATTGGTTTGACACCATTAAAAGATTTTAACGATACTAGTACTTGGTTTGATTCCAGTTCTATTAATAGTGATAATACTAATTATTGAGTTAAAAAATGAGTTCTTTATTTTTATTCACAATTTGCTTTTGATAACTTTTATGATTTGGATTTAGTAATTAAAGATAAAGAGTATTTTTCATTTCAAATTTATAAAGACAAATTTAGCTTATTAGATGTTGTTAATAACAAAGAATTTGAATTTAAAGTTACTGGTGGTTCTGGAAAAGAAAATATTTATTATGACTTTTTTAATGTTTTATTTACTCCCTTAATTGAAAATCAAAGTCCATATAGTTTTAATAGTTCTAGATTAGTTTTTAATTTTGATTTTGAAAATGCTTTAAATAAGTTTTTTGATAAGTATAAATTAAACCAGGAATATAATATTAATGAAATTATTAATCTTTTTAATAGTTTTTATAGAAATTTAGTTCAATTTATTTTTGATTTAGATCCAGACACAAATGTTATTATGAATATGCCTTATAGCACTGTTTTAAAAAAGCACTTTATTAACTATAATATTTTTATAAAAAATGGTTTTAACCTTTATCCAAAAGGGTTATTAGTAAATATGGATAAAAGAATGGTAGAAGGAAATGAAGTTTTACCTTTTAGTTTTCAAGCTAAATATGATAATATTTCAAACATTATTTATGATTCTAATCAAAATTATTATCAATATTTAAATAGTAAAAGTTCTATTTTTGATTATTCCACTGGTTCTTCAAATACTAGTACACCTGATATTGAATTAGTAAATTATGCTATTGAAAATCAAATAAAAGGTTTTAATTCATTTTCTACAATTTTAGGATTTAATAGTAATTCAACAGATAGAATTAAAAATATAATTTTAAGAGATTTAAATTTTACTATTTATAATTCAAATGATTGAAATAATGTAGTTCAAAATCCTAGTGGAAATTTTAATATTCCATATATGACATGTTCTATAACTAATCTTTTTGGATGTGTTACTAACGCTGGAATATATTTAATTAATACTGTTTTAGATTTTACAGGTTTTAATAAGATTACAGGACCTTTAATTCAGTCTTTAGTTGGTACAACAGAGTTATTAAAATCTATTCAAAATTTATTTGCCTTTAACGTTACTTTTTCTTTGATGGTTTATTCTATTCTTACTTTAGCAATAGCTATTGCGTTAGGTAAAATATTTTAGAAAATATTCCAATGTATTTTTTAAAATTTACCACAAATATTGACTTATTTTAATTTTTTTCGATTTGTCATTACAAAATAGCTAATGAAATTTAAATAATTTTTTTCCAAAAATACTAATATTAATACCTTTTAATTAAGGTATTTTTTTGTTATTCTTTTAAAAAGGAGAAAAAATTATGAAAAAATTATTATCTTTATTTGGCGCTATAAGTTTAGTTCCTGTCTCTAGTGCTGTTGTTGTTTCTTGTACTGATAAAAATACTAATATGGTGGAAATTAGGGATATGAGAAATAATTATGTTGATACTGTTGATAAAACAACTGTTAAAGATTTTCAAGTTACAGGTGGAATTAATGGATCTCTTGTATTTTTAGAGTTATATTTTAAAGATGAAACTAAAAAAAATTATCCTGATTTAACTGGTACTAATGAGTGATTTAATAAGTATTTAAATAAATTATTATTTGATATAGAAGTTTAAAAAAACGCAAAGAGTTTATCTCTTGCGTTTTTTTTGTTATATTATATGTAGTGTTGTGTAGCACGCGTAGCGTGCTTATTGGCGTACTTGCGAAGCAAGTCGCCTTACTTGTAAATCAAAGGAGAATTAAAATGATAACAAATAACGGACCACAATTCACTCTTACTGTTAAAGCTGTTGAGTCAAAACAAATTATAAATGACCTAGTTTTAAAAGAAGATGGAGCTACAACATTAATAAGTGGAGATAAAATCATTTATTACTATGTTGGAGACAAAAAATGTTTAAAAGATTTAGGAAGCAACTTAGAATCATTTATTAAATCAAATAAATATGATTTAAATATCGACGTTGATTCATTCTTAACTATATTTCCAAATGCCGAAGAAGCATTTCAAAAAATAATAGAATCAGTAGTTTTTGCATCACATAAAGATTTAGACTACAAAGAAAATTCAACAGAACCAAAATTAATCAACTTTATTTTTGATGAAGAATATAATGCTTTATATGAAACATCAATGATTAAAATGGAATACATGGATTTTGCAAGAGATCTACAAGACTTACCACCAAACATTGGTACATCAGTAGAAATTGCAAACAGAATGGTTGAAAAAGCAAAAGGTGTTCCAAATGTAAAAGTTACTGTATATGATAAAAAACAAATCGAAGCTTTAGGTATGGGATTATTACTTTCAGTTAATGCCGGAAGTCACGTTGAAGCAAGAGTTGTTGTTATGGAATATACATCAGATTCTTCTAAAAAAAGAACTGCATTAGTAGGTAAAGGTATTACTTTCGATACTGGAGGATACAACTTAAAACCTTCTAACTTTATTGAAAACATGAAATTTGATATGTCAGGAGCTGCAATTGTTACTTCAACAGTTATGGCTTTAGCAAAAGCAAAAGCAAAAGTAAACGTAGTTTCAATCGCTTTATTAACAGATAACAGAATTGGTGGACATGCAACACTAACTGAATCAGTTATTAAATCAATGAATGGTAAAACTGTAGAAATTACAAATACAGATGCTGAAGGAAGATTAGTGTTAGCTGACGGATTAACATTTGCTGTTAGAGAAGCAAAAGCTGATAGATTGATTACAGTTGCAACATTAACTGGAGCAATCGATATTGCTTTAGGAAGATGATTCACTGGAACTTTCTCAACAAATGATTCATTCTATGAAGAATTTGCTGAAGCTGCTCAAAAAGCACAAGAATCAGTTTGAAGAATGCCTGTTATTGCAGAACACTTAAAAGCAATGCAATGTTCTAAAGTAGCTGACCTAGCAAACTCAGAACCAGGAAGACAAGCAGGTTCATCAACAGCTGCTGCATTCTTAGATTCATTTGCTGAAGGTAAAGAATACATTCACTTAGACATCGCATCAACTGCAGATACAAACAAACGTGGTAGATCACCAATGTTAAGAACAATGTTCGAATTATTAAATAAATAGTCAAAAAATCTCGTTAAGAGATTTTTTATTTTATATAATAAGTTTATGAAAAGAAACGAAGCACAAGCAAAATATAAATGGGACTTTTCTCATCTATATAAAAATTTTGAAGAATGAAAATTAGATTTAATAGAAGCTAAAGAAATTTGCGATAAGATATTAAATTTAAAAGATAAATTGAACATCAAAGAAAACTTTTTAAAATATCTTGAACTAGATAAGGAAAAGGATTTTTTATTAACTAAACTAAATCAGTATGCTCATTTAATAGATATAGATCAAACAGATAATGAAAACCAAGAGTTATCTTCTATGCTAGATAATTTTTATCAAGAATCTAAAATTAAAGGTTCATTCTTATTAAATGAACTTAAAGAAATTGGAGAAGAAAAAATTAATCAATGGTTAAAAGAAAGTAATAATGAAAATTATAGTTATTACTTTAGAACTTTTTTTAAATCATCTAAATTTATTCTTTCAAGTAGTGAAGAAGAATTAATGAGTAAGGTTGAAAGAAGTAGAAATGCAGTTGGTAATTTGTATGATTCACTTGCCTATGCAGATAGACAATCTACTAAAATAATTTGAAAGGATGAAGAGGTCGAGTTAACTTCTTCTCTATACAGAGAAATAATGGAAGATTCTGATCCTAAAGTAGATCAAGAAAAAAGAAAAGAAGCTCAGCAAAAATATTTTCAAAACTTTATTTCTAGAAAACATAGTTTTGCAAAAATATATGAAGCAATAATTCAAGAACAATATGAAAATAAGAATGTAAGAAATTATAATTCAATATTAGAAATGAATTTATTCGATGATCAAGTTAGTGAAGAAATATATTTAAAACTAATTGAGTTCGGTAAAGAAACAATTGATGCTTTTAAAAAATATAATAGACTAATCAAAAATATATATAAACTAGATAAATTTTATTCAACAGATAGATTATTAAAAGTATCTAAAGCTTACAATAAGAAATTTAATGTAGAAGAAGGAAAACAAGTTGTAAAAGAATCTCTTAAAGTTTTAGGAGAAGAATATATTACAAAACTTGAAATAGCATTTAAGGAAAACTTAATTGACTATTATGAAGATGATAACAAATCTGATGGAGCATATTCATCTGGGGGTAATGGAGTAGAACCAATTATCTTAATGAATTGAGATGACAAACTTGGATCGGTGAGCACATTAGCTCATGAGGTCGGACACTCGGTGCATACTTTATTTGCAGATGAGGTTCAACCTTATCCATTAAATAATTATCCAATCATACTAGCTGAAGTTGCCTCTACATTCAATGAACATTTATTATTTGATTTTCTATATTCAAATACAAATGATGTGGAGGAAAAGAAATATTTAGTTCAACAAAGATTGTTTGATTTAATTTCTACATTCTACAGACAAATACAGTTTGCTGATTTTGAATATAGTGCTCATAAACTTATAGAAGAAGATAAACCAATAACTACAGAAATATTAAAAGATTTGTATGTTCAAAAACAAAACGAGTTTGGATATGATGAATTTGATGACAAAGATGAACCAAATTATTCATGACCATATATATCTCATTTCTTTCAATCACCTTTTTATGTTTATAAATATGCAATTGATTTAGTTGCAAGCTTCAAACTATATAACGACTTTAAAAATGACAATAAAGATAATATTATTAACTTCTTAAAAATGGGTGGATCAAAAGAACCTCTAGAAATATTAAAAGAAGTGGGTGTAGACTTTTTAGATAAAAATACTTATCTTCCTTTAGTTGAAGAAATAGATAGATTAGTAATTGAATTAGAAAAAATGACAAAATAAAAAAACTGGCTTGCCAGTTTTTTTAAACTTCTAATCCTTTTAATAGTTTTTCAAGGTATTCTCCAACTCCACCTTCGTTGTTAGTTAGGTTTGTAATACCTGCTGCAATATTTTTAAGTTCATCATTTCCGTTTTTCATAGCTACTCCGTAACCAACTTTTTGAATCATTTCATAATCATTCATTTGGTCTCCAAAAGCAATAACGTCTCTAATATCTTTGTTGTAATATTGAGCTAATATGTCAGTTACAAAACCTTTATTAACTATTTTGTTAGTTAGTGTAACCATAAGTTTTGAATTTTTACTTAGATTACCATAAACGTTTCCAGATTGTATTTTAATTGTATTTTTGAATTTTTCTAAAACCCTTAAGACCTCATCTTTGTTGTCTTCAGTATCAATGAAAAGAACTACGTTTGTTGCAGCTCCTTCTCAATGTTCGTAAGGATCTATAACTTTATATTCATCATCAACAACGTCATCTAGATGAAAAAAGTTTTCTACAAATTCATCTCTTTCTCTAACCATTGCTTTGTTATATGATTCAACTAAAATGTTTGAAATAGATTTTTTTATTGTTTCGTGATTCATTATTTCACTAACTATTTCTTCACTTATTGGAAAAACAATTCTTTTGAATTTTTTAGAAATGGGATCATGAATATGAGCCCCATCAAAGTTAGTTAATAATGTAGTTAAACCTAACTCATTATAAAACCTTATACTTGCTCTATGAGGACGACCTGTTATTATACAAACTTCATGTCCATCTTTTCTTGCTTGAACAAGAACATCTCTTGTTTTCTCGTGGATTTCTTCCCCATTAGCCATTAAAGCAGTACCGTCTAAATCTATAAGTATTAATCTTTTTTTAGATAAGTGTTGTAATTGCATATATTCAGCTCCTTTATAAAAGATTATATCTTTTTTTAGCTTAGTATTTAAGGTATTAAAAAATATTTCCACATTCAAATTTTAAATAGAGAATTTTTTTGAAAATTTTTTTCATACTTTAAAAATTTTTTCCATAAATGAAATAAAAGACTTAAAATATAAGAGTATAGGAAGGGAAATTCGAATGTTTATTTATAAAACTTCTTGTGTGGACCCTGCAATAAACTTGGCTACAGAAGAATACTTTGTAAAGTCAAGAAAATACGATGAACCAATATTGTTTTTATGACAAAACGACAACACCATTGTTGTTGGAAGAAACC
Source organism: Spiroplasma endosymbiont of Diplazon laetatorius (assembly GCF_964019625.1). Lineage (NCBI taxonomy): Bacteria > Bacillati > Mycoplasmatota > Mollicutes > Entomoplasmatales > Spiroplasmataceae > Spiroplasma > Spiroplasma endosymbiont of Diplazon laetatorius. Next base: position 905,575 of record NZ_OZ026458.1, on the reverse strand, counting down.
AAAATGCAGCGTGAGAGATTAATCTTCAAAATGCTCAAAAGGATTCTGTAAATATTGTTAGAAGAAATAGTGGTGGTGGAACTGTTTTTCATGACTTAGGAAATATGAACTTTAGTATTATTTATACTGATATTGAAAACAAAGCGGTATCATTGTTCTCTTCAATGTTAGAACCTGTTATCAAAACACTTAATAAACTTGGTGTGGATGCAAAGTTCTCAGGAAGAAATGATATTGAGTTAAATGGTAAAAAAATATCTGGAAATGCAATGTGAAAGCATGAAGACAGATTTCTTCAACACGGAACAATTTTGTTTAATGCAAATTTGGATAAGTTAACAAATTATTTAACAGTTGATAGAGCTAAAATTCTTTCAAAAAATATCAAATCAATTGCAGCTAGAGTTACAAATATTAACTCAGAGGTAGAAAACAAGATTGATATTCAAGATTTTATGAATCAATTAATTGATACATATAAAGAAATGGATGAAATCAAAACAATTGAATTAACTAATGAAGAACTTGATCAAATAAAAGAATTAAGTGAAAGTAAATTCAAAAATTCTGATTGAAACTTTGCCAAAAATGCAGATTTCGATTATAGAAATAAACAAAGATTAGAGGGCAAAGGTTCTGTTGAGGTTCTTTTAAGAATAGAACAAGGAATTATTGCAGAAGCTAAATTTTTCGGAGACTTTTTAGGTTTTAAAGGTACTGAAGATATAGAGAAAAATCTAATTAACAAAAAATATGAAACATTCGAATTAGAAAAAGTCTTAGACAGTTCAGATCTTAAAGGTGTATTTGGAGAAAACTTTACTACACAAGACATCCTGGACTTATTAATTCAATAGGAGGTAAAAATGAAATATATAGGAAAATTTGATCCATTAAAAGACGAAATAGTTCGTATTATGGATAAAGATGGAAAAATCTTAGATGAAAAATTAATGCCAAAAATGAGCGACAAAGAAATGGTTGAAGCTTATAAATTAATGAACTTATCAAGAAGACAAGATGATTTCCAAAACAAAGCACAAAGACAAGGTAGATTATTATCTTTCTTATCTTCAACTGGACAAGAAGCAGCAGAAATAGGCTATACTTTACCGTTAATCAAAGGTAAAGACTGATTTGCTTCAGGATACAGAAACAATGCTGCATGATTAAATGTTGGAATGCCAATGAGAAACATCATGCTTTATTGAATGGGAAATGAATATGGTGGGCAATCGCCAGAAGGTGTAAACTCTCTTCCACCTAACATTATTATTGGTTCTCAATATTCACAAGCAACAGGTATTGCTTTTGCTGAAAAATATAGAGGAACAGGAGGAGTTGCTGTAACTACTACAGGAGATGGTGGTATGAGTGAAGGTGAAACTTATGAAGCAATGAACTTTGCTAAGTTACACGAACTACCAGTTGTATTTATTTGTGAAAACAACAAATGAGCTATCTCAACTCCATATAAAAAATCAACTAAATCAATCAACATAGCTGTAAAAGGTATAGCAACAGGTATGCCTTCAATTAAAGTTGATGGAAATGATATTTTAGCTTGTTATGCTGTTGCTCAATAAGCAGTGGAATATGCAAGAAGTGGAAACGGACCAGTTTTCATTGAATTTGATACTTATAGATTAGGGGCTCACTCTTCATCAGATAACCCAGATATCTATAGACCAAAAGATGAGTTTGCAGAAGCTCAAACTAAAGATCCTTTAGTAAGAATGAAAAAATTCTTAGTTGAAAAAGGTCTTTGAGATGATAAAAAACAAGAAAAATTAGACAAAGAACAAGATGAATTTATTAGAGGTGAATTTGATTGAGCTGAAGCAAATAAATCATATGATTTAGAAGATGTATTCAACTTCCAATTCGCTGAAAAAACACCTGATCTTGAAAAACAATATCAAGAAGCTAAAGAATTCTTTGCTAAATATCCAGAAGTTGCACAAGGAGGACACCATTAATGAAAGTTTTAAATAACGTTAAAGCAGTTTCAGAAGCACTTGAAGTTGCAATGGAAAAATGAGACGACGTAGTGGTTTACGGAGAAGACGCTGGTTATGAAGGTGGAGTATTTAGAGCTACTGAAGGACTACAAGCTAAATTTGGAGAAAAAAGATGTTTTGATGCTCCAATTTCAGAAGCTGTATTTGCTGGAGTAGCTTTGGGTATGGCTATCAATAAAATGAAGCCAGTTGTTGAATTACAATTTGAAGGTCTAGGATGACCATCATTACAAAATATTTTAGGACACATGGGTAGAATGAGAAACAGAACAAGAGGAAAATACCCAACACCAGTTGTTATAAGAATGCCAATGGGTGGTGGAATTAGAGCTCTTGAATTACACTCTGAAGCTATGGAAGCAATGTATGCACATACTCCAGGGATTAAAGTAGTTTGTCCTTCAACACCATATGATACAAAAGGTTTATTATTAGCAGCAATTGAATCACCAGATCCAGTTATTGTTTTTGAACCAACAAAATTATACAGAGCTTTCAAACAAGAAGTTCCTGAAGGATTTTATACAGTTGAAATTGGTAAGGCTTTCAAAATACAAGAAGGTAATGACTTAACAGTTGTAACTTACGGAGCACAAACTGTAGATTGTCAAAAAGCTATTGATGAATTAGAAGCAAAAAACCCAGATGTTACAATCGAGTTAATTGACTTACGTTCAATTCAACCTTGAGACAAAGAAATGATCTTTGAATCAGTTAAAAAAACTGGAAGATTATTAGTTGTTCATGAAGCAATTAGATCATTTTCAGTATCATCAGAAATTGTTGCATCAGTAAATGAAGAATGTTTTGAATATTTAAAAGCACCTTCAATGAGATGTACAGGATATGACATTGTTATTCCTTTTGATTCAGGTGAAGCATATCACCAACCTCATCCAAAAAAAATCTTAGTTAAAATGGAAGAAATTTTAAATTACAAATTTTAAATAGTCACGGAGAATTAGAAATATGTTTAAAGTAAAATTCGCAGACATTGGAGAAGGTTTAACAGAAGGAACAGTTACTGAAGTTTTAGTTAAAGTTGGAGACGAAGTTAAAATGGGTGATGCCCTATTTAATGTTGAAATTGACAAAGTTACTTCAGATATTTATGCACCAGTTGATGGAAAGGTTGCTAAGATTTTAATCTCAGCAAACCAAGAAATCAAAGTTGGTGAAGTTGTTGTTGAAATAGATGATGGTAAAGGTGATGCTCCTCAAGAAGCAAAAGCCGAACCGGTTGAAGAGAATGCTTCAGTTGTTGGTGCAACACCAGTTTCAAATGAAGTTATTTCAAGAAAGGCTAGAGAAGTTGCTCCTAAACAAGCTGTTGTTTCTCAAGCAAGTATTATTGATAATAGCAATGTTGATGTTAAAGCATCACCGCTTGCTAGAAAAATGGCTGCAGTTATGGGAGTAGACTTATCAAAAGTTTCACCAACTGGACCAAACGGAAGAATCTTAGTTGCGGATGTCCAATCATTCCAAGCAAACCCACAAGTAGCTGTTGCTGCACCAATGGGTGGAGGATCAAAAGCACCTGCAATAGATTACTCAAACCCATTAATTTCAGTTCCTGAAATTAATGAACCATTAACATTTGAATCAAAACCTTGAAACCCTATAAGAAAAGCAACAGTAAAAGCAATGACAACAGCTCATGAAAAAGTTGCTGGATTTACAGGATTAAGAAATCTAGATATTACAGAATTAGTAAATATCAGAAAACAATTAAAAGGACATGCAGATTCATTAAGAGTTAAATTAACTTACTTAGCTTTCATTATTAAAGCTAGTGCAAACGCTTTAAAAGATATGCCAAACTTAAATGTAAGAATTGACGAAGAAAATAAAGCTACAAAATTTGCACAACAAATTAATATCGGTATGGCATGTGATACACCAGATGGATTAATGGTTCCTGTAATTAAAGGAGCAGACAAATTAAGTGTTTTACAAATTGCTGTAAAAATTAATGACCTTGCAATTAAAGCAAGAGCCAAAAAATTGGCACCAAGCGAAATGAGTGGTGCAACATTTACTGTTACAAACTTTGGAGCTGTAGGTTTAGACTATGCAACACCAATCGTTAACTTTCCAGAATCAGCTATCTTAGGAGTTGGAACAATTACAAGAGCTCCTGGGGTAATAAATGACAAAATCGAAATTAGAGACTATATGCCTTTCTCAATTACAGCAGATCATAAAGTAATTGATGGAGCAGATGCAGGAAGATTCTTAACAAGAGTAGCATACTACTTACAAAATCCTGCAACTCTATTGGTTTAGGAGAATTAGAAATATGTTTAAAGTAAAATTCACAGACATTGGAGAAGGTTTAACAGAAGGAACAGTTACTGAAGTTTTAGTTAAAGTTGGAGACGAAGTTAAAATGGGTGATGCCCTATTTAATGTTGAAACTGACAAAGTTACTTCAGATATTTATGCACCAGTTGATGGAAAGGTTGCTAAGATTTTAATCTCAGCTAACCAAGAAATTAAAGTTGGTGAAGTTGTTGTTGAAATAGATGATGGTAAAGGTGATGCTCCTCAAGAAGCAAAAGCTGAACCTGAAGAAGAGAATGCATCAGTTGTTGGTGCAACACCAGTTTCAAATGACTTATTATCAAGAGGTAGAACAAGAACTGTTCCACCTAAAAAATCTGCAGTAGAAACAATTGTTAATGCTGTAAATAATGTAAACATGTCAGGACTTGCACAAGGAAAAGGTGGGCCATTAAAGCCTGCGCCTAAATTTACTCCAAAAGATCCAGCAAACCATTATGAAGTTATCGTAATTGGAGCTGGAGTTGGTGGATATGTTTCAGCAATTAAATGTGCACAATTAGGTTTAAAAACTATGATTGTTGAAAAAGGAAATTATGGAGGGGTTTGTCTAAATATTGGATGTATCCCAACTAAAACTTTATTAAAATCAGCTTACCTATATGAGCAAATTACAAAACGTGCAGATAAATACGGAATTCAAGTTGATATTTCAGGAGTTAAAGATGACTGAAAAGCAATTCAAGCAAGAAAAGATGATGTTGTTGGGAAACTAACAACTGGAGTTAAAGGTTTATTGAAAAAAAATAAAGTTACTTCAGTTGAAGGTTTTGCAAAAGCTATCGATAAAAATACAGTTGAAGTAGATGGTAAACAATATACTTGTGACAACTTAATTGTTGCAACAGGAAGTGTACCAAATCACTTTAACTTACCAGGAGCAAAAGAAGCTATGGAGTCAGGATTCTTAATTGACTCTACGGGTGCTTTATCACTTCCAAAAATTCCAAAAGAATTAGTTATTATTGGTGGTGGAGTTATTGGTATCGAATTTGCTTGTGTTTACAAAAGACTTGGAACAAAAGTTACTGTATTACAATTCTTACCAACTATTTTAAAAATGTTAGACAGTGATGTTTCTAAAGAAATGACAAAAGAATTATTATCAAGAGGAAACTTAGAAATTATATATGGAGTAAGTACAAAATCATTTGGTAAAAATGAAGTTGTTTATGAAAAAGACGGTAAAGAATACAAAATCAAAGCAG